>NZ_JBTOQC010000011.1:0-174265 GCF_055284095.1 Pseudomonas sp. HP_08
CGATTACTCCCAGGCACAAATCGTGCGCATAAACGGAGGCGCCGGTGATGACCTGCTTCGCGCTTTTATATCGGGCAACAACAACTCGATCGTGATGTCGGGTGGGGCCGGTCGCGACACCTATGAGTTCCAGTCAGGCAATGCTGCTTATGGACTGACAGTCACCGACTTCGCCACCGGAGCCGGCGGCGATCTGATCAACGTCGACGAACTGCTCGACCATAGCGCGTCCAATGGCCTCGGCTATCAGGGCGGCAATCCGTTCGGCTCCGCCAACGGCTACCTGCGCCTGATCCAGGACGGCAAGAATACCCTGCTCCAATACGACGAAGACGGCGCCGTCGGCACTCAATACACCTGGCACACCGCAATCACTCTGCAAAACGTGCTGGCAACAGCATTGAGCGCCGATAACTTTACCAATGGCATAAAACCGGACGGCACAGCTGTTCCAGGCTTGAATGTCGTCGGCACCGATGAGTCGGAAAGGCTTGCAGGAAGCAACTTCAACGACACCATTCTGGGCGGCAAAGGCAGCGACACAATCCTGGGCAGTGGCGGCAACGACTGGATCGTGGGCGGTGATGAAGGCGGCCCATGGGGTGGCGACTCCATCCAGGGCGGAGCCGGCAACGACACTATTTTCGGCGGCAGCGGTAACGATTACTACCTGAACGGCGATGCTGGCAACGACAGCATCGATGGTGGCGCCGGGGATGACATTTTTTACGTCAAAAGCGGGGAAGGCAACGATACCCTGCTCGGCGGCGCCGGCAACGATACCTTTGAAGTCCAGATTTACGATTACTCCCAGGCACAAATCGTGCGCATAAACGGAGGCGCCGGTGATGACCTGCTTCGCGCTTTTATATCGGGCAACAACAACTCGATCGTGATGTCGGGTGGGGCCGGCCGCGACACCTATGAGTTCCAGTCAGGCAATGCTGCTTATCGACTGACAGTCACCGACTTCGCCGCCGGAGCAGGCGGCGACCTGATCAACGTCGACGCACTGCTCGACCATAGCGCAGCCAATGGTCTCGGCTATCAGGGCGGTAATCCGTTCGACTCCGCCAACGGCTACCTGCGCCTGATTCAGAGCGGCAACAATACCCTTCTCCAGTACGACGAAGACGGCGCCGCTGGCACTCAATACACCTGGCACACTGCAATCACTCTGCAAAATGTCCTGGCCACAGCCGTCGACAGCAGCAACTTCAAAGGTCTATCAATCGAAGGCACAGCCAAAGCCGATACCCTGACCGGCGGCTTCGGAGACGACGTCCTTAACGGCGGCCAGGGTGCCGACTCCATGACCGGCGGTCTCGGCAACGACATTTATTACGTCGACAACATCAGCGATGTAGTCATCGAGAAGCTCAACGAAGGCACTGACACGGTGCTCTCCACGGTCAGCGACTACACCCTGTCGGCCAATGTCGAGAACGGCCGCATCACGACCGGCAACGCAGCCAACCTCACCGGCAACAGCCTGAACAACGTGATCTACGCGGGCACCGGCAATAACAAACTGTCTGGCGGTGCAGGCACCGATACCCTTTCGTATCTGTACGGCGTCACCGGCAACAACGGCGTGAAAGTCAGCCTGGCCAGCGCCGTCGCGCAAGTCACGGCGGGCTCTGGCACCGATACCCTCGCCGGCTTCGAGAACCTGACCGGCTCGCGCAATAACGACAGCCTCACCGGTTCCAGCGGTAATAACGTGCTGGATGGCGGGCTGGGTAGCGACACCCTCGTTGGCGGCGCAGGCGACGATACCTACGTGATCGATAGCAGCGCCGACGTCATCATTGAAAACGCCGGTGCCGGCATCGATACGGTTAACGTGTCGTTCAGCGGCTACACGCTGGGCGCCAACATCGAGCATGGCCGTATCAGCACCACGGCCGCCGCCAATATCACTGGCAACAGCCTCAGCAACACGCTTTATGCGGGCGCGGGCAATAACGTCATCATGGGTGGCACCGGCACAGAGATCGACACTGCCTCCTATGCCGATGCCGCAAGCGCGGTCCGGGTCAACCTGGCGATCACTACCGGCCAGGCCACGCTGGGGTCCGGCACAGATACCCTGATCAACATCGAGAACCTCACCGGCTCGAATTTCAACGACACGCTGACCGGCAGTGCCGGCAACAACGTACTCGATGGCGGCGCCGGCAATGACAGCATGGCCGGTGGTGCTGGCAACGATATTTACTATGTGCGCCAGAACGCCGATGTGGTCACCGAAGCCGTCGGGGCAGGCACCGACACCGTGTACAGCTACACGAGCAGCTACACGCTGAGCGCCAACGTCGAGAATGGCCGCATCTTCACTACAACCGCCTCGAATCTGTACGGCAACGCTCTGAACAACGTCATCCATGCCGGCGCTGGCAATAACGTTCTGGCCGGCGCCGCCGGCATCGACACGCTGTCTTATCTGTACGGCATTACCGGCAGCAACGGAGTGAAGGTCAGCCTGGCAGTCACCACAGCGCAGGCTACTGGAGGCTCCGGCTCCGACATCCTTTCCGGCTTTGAAAACCTGACAGGCTCCGGCAACAACGACAGCCTCACCGGCTCCAGCGGCAATAACGTGCTGGATGGCGGCCTGGGCAATGACACGCTGATCGGCGGTGCCGGCGACGACACCTATGTGATCAACAGCAGCAGCGATGTCATCATCGAGAAAGCCGGCGAAGGCACCGACACGGTCAACGTACAGTTCAGTGGCTACACCTTGGGCGCCAATATCGAGAACGGCCGCATCAGCACCACGGCAGCCGCCGACATCACCGGCAACAGCCTCAGCAACACCCTGTATGCCGGCGCGGGCAACAACGTCATCATTGGCGGCACCGGCAAGGAAATCGACACGGTTTCTTATGCCGGCGCCGGTAGCGCAGTAAAAGTCAGCCTGGCGATTACTACGGCCCAGGCCACGCTGGGCTCGGGCACCGATACGCTGGTGAATATCGAAAACCTCACTGGCTCGAACTTCAACGACATCCTGACCGGCAGCGCCGGCAGCAACGTGCTCAACGGCGGCACAGGCAACGACAGCCTGTCGGGCGGCGATGGCAACGACACGCTGATCGGTGGTGCCGGCAAGGACACTCTGGCAGGCGGCGCCGGCAACGACGTTTTCGACTTCAATGCGGCCTCCGAAACAGGCATCACCAGCGCCACCTGGGATGTCATTTCAGGCTTTGTTCGCGGTCAGGACAAGATCGACCTGTCGACCATAGACGCCAACACCGCGACCCTCACCAACGATGCTTTCGACTCGTTGATCGTAGGTGCTGCGTTCTCGGGCCGCTTCACGTCGGTGGGCGATCTGTATTTCGACAACAAGGCGCAGGTGCTCTATGGCAACATCGATGCCGACGCAGAGGCCGAGTTCGCGATACAACTGCTTGGCGTGCCCACCTTGAGCACGACCGATCTGGTTCTCTGACTTACCTTGCACCCGGGAAGATGATCAATTAATGCGCTACCTCTTCATTCACCAGAACTTCCCCGGCCAGTTTCGCCATGTCGCCAAGGCGCTGGCCGAAGGTCTGGAAAACGAAGTGGTTGCCCTCGGCGAGACGTCCAACCTCAAGGCCCGGGGCGTCTTGCACCCGCGCATTCGCCTGTTGGGCTATGAGCGCGGGGCCGGCGGGCACAAGCAGACCCATCACTACCTGCAAGACTTCGAAGGGCACGTACGCCGTGGACAAAGCATTGTCCGGGTGCTGTTGAAACTGCGCGATGACGAAGGCTGGCAGCCGGATGTCATCGTCGCCCATCCCGGCTGGGGAGAAGGTCTGTTTCTGAAAGACGTTTTCCCTCAGGCGCGGATCATTCAGTACTTCGAGTACTACTACCACGGCACGGGAGGCGATGTCGGTTTCGACCCGCAATTCCCCAGCAGCCTGGATGACCGGCTGCGCGTTCGCCTCAAGAACAGTACCCAGTTGCACAGCCTGATCGGCTGCGATCAGGGCATCTCGCCCACCCGCTGGCAGCAATCGCGCTACCCGGCGGAGCTGCAACACAAGATCGACGTCATCCATGAAGGCATCGATACCCAAGTCGTCAAACCCGACCCTGACGCCTGGGTCGACATCAATGGCCAGCGGTTCCAGCCGGGCGATGAGATCGTGACCTATATCGCCCGCAATCTGGAGCCGTACCGCGGATTCCACACCTTCATGCGCAGCCTGCCCAGGCTTCAGGCGCTGCGGCCAAACGCCCGAATCATCCTTGTCGGCGGCGACGGCGTAAGCTACGGCGAACGCCTGCCCGAAGGCCAGACTTACCGAAAACGCTACTGCGCCGAGGTGCAGGACAAGGTCGACTGGAGCCGGGTGTTCTTCGTCGGCACACTGTCCTATGCCGACTATCTGAAGATCCTGCAGATCTCGGCAGCGCATATCTACCTGACCTATCCCTTCGTGCTCTCGTGGTCGATGCTCGAAGCCATGGCCGCCGGCTGCCTGCTGATAGCGTCCGACACTGCGCCGGTCACGGAGGTTATCGAAGACGGCATCAACGGCCTGCTCGTCGACTTCTTCGACCATGAACGGCTGGCCGACAGAGTCGCCGAAGTGCTTGCCGATCCAGCCCGGTACCAAGCGCTGCGCAACACTGCGCGAACGACCATCGTCGAACGCTATGACCTCAAAAGCGTTTGTCTGCCACAGATACTGGATAAATTGCGCGGGTAGCGTGGCCCTTACGCCCCCGCCCAATCCCCCGTATCGGCAAACCGTTCCACCAGAAAATCCAGCAACGCGCGCAGTGCCACCGGCATGTGTTTGCGTGAGGCGTACACCGCATGAATACCCATGCTGGTGGGCCAGTGATCGGGCAGCAATGACACCAGCCGGCCGCTGCGAATCAGCGGCGCGACAAGATAAGTGGGCAGCAAACCGATGCCGGCATGATTGAGCACGGCCTGCATCAGGGCCACGGCATCGTTGCTGCTGATCGCGCCACTGACGCTCACGGCCAGCGGCTCGCCGTTGCGTTCGAAACGCCACAGGGCGTTGTCGTGATAAGCGTGGGTCAGGCAGTTGTGCTGCTCCAGGTCTTCGGCCCGGATCGGTGTGCCATGGCGCTTGAGGTACTGCGGCGAGGCGCAGACCCGTGAGTCGCAAGTGGCCAGGCGCCGGGCGATCAGGTGCGGGTCGATCTCGTCGCTGATGCGGATCGCCAGGTCGATGCCTTCTTCGACCAGATTGACGGTGCGGTCGAACAGTTGCAGGTCGACTTTGACCCGCGGGTAACGCACCACAAACGCCGCCACCGCCGCCGTCAGTTGAGCCTGGCCGAACGAGGTGCTGCAGGTCACACGCAATTGCCCACGCGGTTCATCTTCGGGCTGCGCGACGCAGGCCTGGATGTCTGCTGCCTGTTCCAGCAAGCGCCGGCATCTGGGCAGGACCTCGCTGCCGATGCTGGTCAGCGCCAGCCGCCGTGTGGTGCGGTGCAGCACGCGACCGCCCAGCCAGGCTTCAAGATCCTGCAGGCAGCGCGACACCACCGGGCGCGACAGCCCGAGCTTTTCAGCGGCCGCGGTCTGGCTGCCACATTCGACCACGGTGACAAACACCTGCATGGCGAGCATTCGATCCATTGATTCGTCCGTTTTGCGCAACAAACATGGCGGGAATCTAGCATTTTTCTTATCGATTACAGCAACTATCGTTTGCGCTCCCTGCATTGGAGTCCGCCATGTCCAAGTCCTTTCTTTCGCCCCTGCTCGCCAGTCTGTCCCTGAGCCTGAGCGCCAGCGTGTTTGCCGCCCAACCATTGAAAGTCGAGGCCTATAACCCAGGCCACGAAGCCATTTTTCCGGTGGCTTCGGTGCTGGTCACCGGCGAGCATGACGCCATCCTGATCGATGCCCAGTTCGGCAAGGGCCAGGCCGAGAAACTGGTAGAGAACGTGAAGCGCAGCGGCAAGCAGCTCAAGAGCATCTACATCAGCCACGGCGACCCGGACTACTATTTCGGCCTCGACACCCTGGTCGCTGCCTTCCCGAATGTCGAGGTGCTGGCCAGCGCGCCGACCGTCGAGCACATCCAGCACACCATGAAAGACAAGCTCGCTTATTGGGGTCCGAAACTGGGCGCGGATGCGCCGCGCAAGTTGATCGTGCCCAAGGTGCTCAAAGGCAACCGTCTCGAGCTGGAAGGCCAGGCGCTGGAGGTGATCGGCCTGGATGGCCCGCAGCCTGATCGCAGCTTTGTGTGGATTCCGTCGATCAAGGCCGTGGTCGGTGGCGTGGTGCTGTCGAGTAATCAGCATGTATGGATGGCCGATACCCAGAGCGCCAAGTCGCATCAGGACTGGCTGGCCACGCTGGCCACTATCGAAGGTCTCAAGCCGTCGATCATCGTGCCGGGCCATGCCCTGCCCGGCCCCCAGAGCCCGGCCGAATCGCCGGCGTTCACCGCCGACTATATCCGCATCTTCGACAAGGAAACCGCCAAAAGCAAAGACGCCAAGGCGCTGATCGAGGCCATGAAAGCGCACTACCCAGGCCTGGGTGAAGAGTCCAGCCTGGAACTGAGCGCCAAAGTGGCCAAGGGTGAAATGAGCTGGTAACCGCACACTGCTGGTAAACGCTGTACAAGCCGTTCGGGCATCCATGGCCCGAACGGTAATTTCGCTTGTATCGATCAAGGCTATTAGCCATCATTGGATTGTCCTACAAGAAAAGCTAGCCAGGCACCCTGCTTGTTCCAATCGCGAACAACACTCAAGCAGCCTTGCTCCCGGCCAAGGCCCATCCCACGGTTTCCAGTTCAGGCGTCAACTGCCTGTACGGGCGAAGCCTGTCTCATCGGTTCAATCACGGACTGCACCAGGCGCGCAGGGTTGTGCGTCGCCTGAAAACTGCCAAAAGGAAGAAGTAATGAACTTGAGAAACTTGCCAGTCGGGAAACGGGCCGCGCTCATTTTCCTGCTGTTGGGCGCGCTGGTCCTGGCCATGGGGCTGACCGCGCTGTTTCAGGCAAAAAGGATGGACACCGCGACTGATGAGGTGCGAGAGGTCTGGCTGCCGGCGGTACTCGTGCTGGGCGATATCGGTACCAATCTGGGCCGCGCCCGCGCGGTGACCTTGCGCAGCGTGCTGCAAGAGAGCCCCATCGAACGCGACAAGAATGTGGCACTGGTTCGCACCATCAATCAGAGCCTGCCCAAGGACATGAAGGCCTACGAAGACACCATTCAGGTGCCTGAAGACCGCGCCCTGTTCGACGACTTCCGCACCCGCAGCGAGCGTTACCATGACCTGCAGAAAAATGTCCTGACCGCCATAGAGAACGGCCGGCGCGATGAAGCCGTGGCGCAGATCAACGGCCCGCTGGCCGAATACGCCGACGCGATGATGACCTCGCTGAATACGCTTAGCCGTTACAACGCCGACGGCGCCATCGCCTCCTCCAGTGTCAGCAGCGATACCTTCGATGAGGCATTCGTCATTATCGTCTGTGCCTTGCTGGCCATCCTGCTGGCAATGATCGTGATCGCCATCGCCCTGACCCGCAGCATCGTCAAGCCACTGGCCGATGCCGTGAGCGTGGCCGACCGGGTGGCCGATGGCGACCTGACGCAAGACATTCAGGTCAGCGGCGCCGACGAGCCGGCGCAGTTGCTTAATGCCTTGCGCCGCATGCAACACAATCTGCGCGACACCATCGGCCAGATTGCCGCCTCCTCGGACCAACTGGCTTCGGCCTCTGAAGAGCTGCACTCAGTCACCGAGGATGCCAGCCGCGGCTTGCACCAGCAGAATGCCGAGATCGAACAGGCGGCCACCGCCGTCAACCAGATGACCACGGCCGTCGAAGAAGTCGCGAGCAATGCGGTGATCACCGCCGAGGCCTCCAGAGACGCCGACAAGGGCACCGCCGAAGGCCGCGCCAAGGTCAATCAGGCGCTGGAATCGATCCAGTATCTGGTCGCCGATGTGGTAACGACGTCCGATGAAATCGAGCAACTGGCCGGCCGGGTCAATGAGATCAGTCGGGTGCTGGATGTGATCCGCTCGATTGCCGAACAGACCAACCTGCTGGCCCTGAACGCCGCCATCGAGGCGGCACGTGCAGGGGAAGCCGGACGCGGCTTTGCCGTGGTTGCCGATGAAGTGCGGGCCCTGGCCTATCGCACCCAGCAATCGACCCAGGAAATTGCCAGCATGGTTGGCGGCATAGAGTCGGGCTCCGAGCGCGCCGTCGGTGCGATGTCCAGCAGCCGCCAGCGTGCCGACACCACGCTGGAAGTCGCGCGCGCTGCCAACGATGCACTGGCGCTGATTGCCGGGTCGATCACCTCGATCAACCAGCGCAACCTGGTGATTGCCAGCGCCTCGGAGCAGCAGGCGCAGGTGGCGCGCGAGGTCGACCGCAACCTGGTGAATATCCGTGACCTGTCGCTGCAGACATCTGCCGGCGCCAACCAGACCAGCGCCGCCAGCCAGGAGCTGTCGAGCCTGGCGGTGGGCCTGAACGCCATGGTCTCGAAATTCCGGGTCTGATCGTTTTCACTAAAGCGCTGTCAGTAATGGCAGCGCCATTTCCAGTTATGGCTTACTGCATATTCCTTCGCCGACGGTTCGCTCACGCATGTTCACTATCCGCCCTGCTTCCATTCCCTCCTGGCTGCGCCCTGTGCTGCGGCCCTTGCTGGACCCGTATCGCCGTTACCGCCACGCCCGCCTGATCCACGCCGCGCGCATTGCGGTCGGCTTGCTGGTGTCGATCCTGCTGACCAGCGGCCTGAGCCTGCCGCACGGCGAATGGGCATCGGTGACCATGCTGATCGTCATTGGCGGTTTGCAACACCACGGCAATATCCGCAAGAAATCTGTCGAGCGCGCCTACGGCACCTTGATTGGTGCGGGGTTGGGGCTGTTGGTGGTGGTGCAACAGGGCTATCTGGAAATGTCCTTGCTGACCTACTGCCTGATGTCAGTGATGTGCGGCTTCTTTGCTTACCACGCCATCGGCAAGGGCGGCTATACCGCGCTGCTGTCGGCGATCACCCTGTTCATCGTTGCCGGCCATGGCGTCAACCCGATCAGCGACGGGCTGTGGCGCACGGTGGATATCCTCATCGGTATCGCCCTGGCGCTGGCGTTTTCCTTCGCGCTGCCGCTGTATGCGGTGTTCTCCTGGCGCTACAACCTGGCCAGCGGCCTGCGCGACTGCGCCAAGGTGTATGGGCGCATCAGCCACGGCCAGTCGGTGACCGCCGACGAACACCTCAAGCTCACCGCCAGCCTCAACGCCACCATGCTGCAACTGCGCTCGCTGCTGCCGTCGGTGTCCAAGGAAGTGAAGATTTCCATGGTCGAGCTGGACACCATGCAGAGCCAGTTCCGCATGTGCCTGAGCCTGCTGGAGATTCTCGGCAATAGCCGCCCGGCCAATCCAGGGCCTGAACTCAAGGCCGCGCTGGATGCCGATTACCGCCAGAACCGTCGGCGTCTGCTGGGCATGGCGAGGGCATTGCAGACCGGCGCCACCGAACACCTCAAGCGCAACTTCGAGTCGCCCACGCCGGTGGTAATCCCCGCAGAACTGACCGGTTACCGGCTGATGACCGAGCAACTGACGCACACGCTGGAGCAGTTGCAGGCACGCCTGGACAAGACCGCGCGGCGCTGGAAGCTATGACTTGAAACGCTTCATGATCAATATGGAAAATAATTTTTGAAGCAATATTGATCCAGAATTTATATTCCATTAGTGTCGATCCCATCCCCATACAAACAACAACACGGACAGGATCACACCATGAAACGAGTCTTGCTCGGCGCCTGCGCGCTGGCCATGTCGATGGCGGCCCATGCAGAGCTGCGAATCGGCGTCACGGTCGGCAACCTCGACAACTACATTTCCTACCTCGTCGGCGCCATGCAGGATCAGGCCAGGCAGTCGCCTGACGGCGTGCGCCTGCAAGTCGAAGACTCGGCCAGCGATGTCGGCCGCCAGCTCAGCCAGGTTGAAAGCTTTATCAACCAGAAGGTCGACGCAATCATCGTCAACCCCGCCGACACCGCCGCCACCAAGCGCATCACCGACAAGGTCAAACAGGCCGGCATCCCGCTGGTGTACGTCAACAGCCGCCCCGAAGTCGACACCCTGCCCGACGGCGTGGTGTTCGTCGGCACCGACGAGCGCGCCATCGGCCGCATGCAAATGGAGTATCTGGCCGAGAAGATGAATGGCAAGGGCAACCTGGCGATCATCCTCGGCCGCCTGGCACACAGTGACACCCGCAAGCGCACCGACGGGGTCAAGGACGTGCTGGGCAAATACCCGGACATCAAGGTGGTCGAACAACAGAGCGGCGACTGGCAGCGCGACCAGGGCATGAACATCATGAACAGCTGGGTGGTGTCGGGCGAGAAGATCGACGCCGTTGCCTCCAACAACGACGAAATGGGCATCGGCGCGGCCATGGCGCTCAAGTCCGCCGGGCAATCGAATGTGCTGGTCGGCGGCATCGACGGCACGCCCGATGGTTTGATGGCGATCAAGAACAGGATGCTCACCGTCAGCGTCTTCCGCGACCCGCTGGCCATGGGCGCCAAGGCCGTCGACACCGCGTTGGCACTGGTCAGTAAACAGCCGATCCAGGGCGATGTGTGGCTCGAAACCCAGTTGGTGACGGCAGAGAATTATCAGCAGTTTGTGCGTAAGTGATCGCCGTCGGGTCGGGTAATCTCCTAACATGCATGGCCCTGTCAGGAGATGCCCTTGTCTGCCCTTCGCCCGCCTGTTCTCGATGAAATCGATCGCCAGTTGATCGCCGCCTTGCAGCTCAATGCCCGCGAGAGCGTGGCGGTGCTGGCCCGGCAACTGGGCATTGCCCGCACCACAGTGACCTCGCGCCTGGCGCGGCTGGAAAAGAGCAAGGTCATCACCGGCTACGGTGTACGCCTCGGCCAGCGGGTGGCCGATGGCGGCTTGCAGGCCTATGTCGGCATTACCGTGCAACCGCGTTCGGGCAAGGAAGTGCTGCGCAGGCTCAGCTGCCTGGCCCAGGTTCAGCAGTTGTGCGCGGTCAGTGGCGAGTTCGATTATGTGGCCTGGCTGCGCACCGACTCACCTGAACAGCTCGACCAGTTGCTCGACCTGATCGGCAGCGTCGATGGCGTCGAAAAGACCACCACCTCGATCATCCTCAGCAGCAAGGTCGACCGCAGTCAGCCGGTCTGACGGGCCTGAGATCGTCACAATGACGCGCCTCTTCGTCATATCGACGCACCATTCGACAGATCGACAACACATTGCATCTTATTAACGTGCGTGCACCTGCCTAGACTGTTTCGTATTCGTACCCGCAGTCGACCAGGGCCGTCCGTCATGAAACACACTCGCCACCGCGCAGACGTTGAAAAGCCGATCACCATGTTTGGCCCCGATTTCCCTTTTGCCTTCGACGACTGGATCACCCATCCGGCCGGGCTGGGCAGCATCCCTGCCGAGCATCACGGTAGCGAGGTGGCCATCGTCGGTGCCGGGATCGCCGGCATGGTGGCGGCTTATGAGCTGATGAAGATGGGCCTGAAGCCGGTGGTCTACGAGGCCGCACAAATGGGCGGCCGCTTGCGCTCGCAGGCGTTTGAAGGGGCAGAAGGCATCATTGCCGAGCTGGGCGGCATGCGCTTTCCGGCCTCGAGCACCGCCTTTTACCACTATGTCGACAAGCTCGGCCTGGAGACCCAGCCGTTCCCCAACCCGCTGACACCGGCCAGCGGCAGCACCGTGGTCGATCTGGAAGGCAACACCTATTACGCGCAAAGCCTCAGCGACTTGCCGGCCCTGTTTCAGGAAGTGGCCGATGCCTGGGCCGATGCACTGGAGTGCGGCGCGCAATTTGCCGCGATCCAGCAGGCAATCCGCGACCGCGACGTGCCGCGCCTCAAAGCGTTGTGGAACGAGCTGGTACCGCTGTGGGACGACCGCACCTTCTATGACTTCGTCGCCACCTCCAAGGCCTTCGCCAGACTGTCGTTCTACCACCGCGAAGTGTTCGGCCAGGTCGGCTTTGGCACCGGCGGCTGGGACTCGGACTTTCCCAACTCGATGCTGGAAATCTTTCGCGTGGTGATGACCCACTGCGATGAAAACCAGTACCTGATCGTCGGTGGCGTGCAGCAGGTGCCGCTGGGCATCTGGCGCCACGCACCGGAACGCTGCGCCCACTGGCCGGCCGGCACCAGCCTGTCGTCGCTGCACCACGGCGCGCCGCGCACCGGGGTCAAGCGTATTGCCCGCAGCGCCGACGGCCGCCTGGCCGTCACCGACAACTGGGGCGACACCCGCCAGTATGCGGCGGTGCTGACCACCTGCCAGAGCTGGCTGTTGACCACGCAGATCGAATGCGAAGAATCGCTGTTCTCGCAGAAGATGTGGATGGCCCTGGACCGCACGCGCTATATGCAGTCGTCGAAAACCTTCGTGATGGTCGACCGCCCGTTCTGGAAGGACAAAGACCCGGAAACCGGTCGCGACCTGATGAGCATGACCCTGACCGACCGCCTGACCCGCGGCACGTATCTGTTCGACAACGGCGACGACAAGCCGGGGGTTATCTGCCTGTCGTATGCGTGGATGAGCGATGCGCTGAAGATGCTGCCGCAACCGATCGACAAGCGCGTGCGCCTGGCACTCGATGCGCTGAAAAAGATCTACCCCAAGGTCGACATCGCCGCGCACATCATTGGCGACCCGATCACCGTGTCGTGGGAAGCCGACCCGAACTTCCTCGGTGCCTTCAAGGGCGCACTGCCGGGGCATTACCGCTATAACCAGCGCATGTACGCGCACTTCATGCAACAGGATCTGCCCAGCGAACAGCGCGGCATGTTCCTGGCCGGGGATGATATTTCCTGGACGCCGGCCTGGGTCGAAGGCGCAGTGCAGACCTCGCTGAATGCGGTATGGGGCATCATGACCCACTTCGGTGGCCGGACCCACGCTGACAATCCGGGGCCGGGCGATGTATTCCATGAAATCGGCCCGATTGCGCTGGGCGATTGATGTAAAGAGGTGCTTATGCGTATTGCCCTGTACCAATGCCCACCGTTGCCGCTGCAGGTCGACGCCAACCTGGCGCGCCTTGCCCGCCAGGCCGAAGCGGCCGCGCAACAAGGCGCGCAGTTGCTGGTGTGCCCGGAGATGTTCCTGACCGGCTACAACATCGGCGCGCCCGCCGTGCAACGCCTTGCTCAGTCCGCTGACGGCCCGGCGGCGCAGCAGATTGCCGATATCGCCCGAAGCACCGGCGTGGCGATTGCCTATGGCTACCCCGAGCGTGGCGAAGAAGGTGCGGTGTACAACTCAGCGCAACTGATCGACCGCCATGGCACGCGGCTGGGCAATTACCGCAAGACCCATTTGTTCGGCGAGCTGGACAAGCGCATGTTCAGCGCAGGCGGCGATCAGTTTCCGCTGATCGAGCTGAATGGCTGGCGATTGGGGCTGTTGATCTGCTACGACGTGGAGTTTCCCGAAACCGTGCGCCGTCTGGCGCTGGCAGGTGCCGACTTGATTCTGGTGCCGACAGCGAACATGGTGCCGTTCGATTTTGTCTGTGAAGTCACTGTGCGTGCGCGGGCCTTCGAGAACCAGTGCTACCTGGCCTACGTCAATTATTGTGGCAACGAAGATCAGGTGCATTACTGCGGGCTGAGCAGCCTCAACGGCCCGGACGGCAGCCGCCCGGCGCTGGCAGCCCACGATGAACAGTTGTTGATTGCCGATCTGCAGGCACACCCTATCGAAGCGGCGCGGGCACTGAATGATTATCTGGCGGATCGTCGCCCGTCGTTGTATCGGTGAAGTCAGCAACCTGATCGCCCGGCGGCACGATACTTTGCCTGAGACTACACTTTGCCTGAGGCCCGGCAATCCGCTGTTGCTTGATCATTTTTGAGGATTGCAGTGCCTGCCCGTCAATACCTGAGCGGGCACTGTGTCTGGCAGAGGAAGTCCCCATGAAACTGGGTCATGCGCACCATTCAGAACTGGATCGTACTCTCACCCCGCACTGGCATCCTGACTCTAGCCTGGAGCTGGCGCCGGATCGCAACGGCCATGTATTGCACATTCGACCCGGCGGCATGATCCGCCTGGATGACGACACAACCCGAATAGGGCATTTGGTCGATGGCCAGCGCACCGTTCAGCAGATCATCGACACCTTGCACAGCCGCTTTCCGAACCTGCCGGAAATGGGCATCGATGTCGATGAGTTCATCAGGCATGCACACGACATGCAGTGGATCGTGCTCCGTTGAGCAGACCCTGCTGATTATTTGCGGCTGGCGATGATGTACACGGCGTGGATGATGCCGGGGAAGTAGCCCAGCAGGGTCAGCAGGATATTGAGCCAGAAAGCGCCGCCGAAGCCGACTTGCAGGAACACGCCCAGTGGAGGCAGCAGGATGGCGATAATGATGCGAATGATGTCCATGGGTAAGCTCCAGATTGAAGGGCCTTGATGGCCTGTGCTCAATCGACCCTTGGCCGCTACAGGGGTTCCGTGCCTTCTGGCCTACCGCCATTATTCATTCCGGACATAAAAAACGCAGACAAAGAAAACCCCGCCGAAGCGGGGTTTTCCAGACTGTTTCCCTGACATCCATTTCTTCCCACCATCCTGGCAGGCTTCCCTACGTGTCCCTGTTATTTTGGTTGCGCATCCTGCGCGACGTCCATGTAGTTAGATTAACTTTGGATCCCTTTTTTCGGAAGAGGCTATTTGTCACCACGGCGTGTAAGCCAAAGCTTACAAAATGACAACGATTCTCAAAATCCGGTGTTCAAAACTGAGACGCCTCCAGCAGATAGAGCGATTCACTGCCGGCCCGCACCGACGCATCGAGCGAATGAATGCGCGGCAGCAGCCGGGCAAAGTAGAAGCGCGCGGTGCCCAGTTTGCTGGCGTAGAACTCATCCTGCGTCTCTTTGCCCAGCGCAGCACCCGCCATGCGTGCCCACATCCAGGCATAGGCGGTGTAGCCGAACTGATGCAGATACTCGACGGACGCCGCACCGATTTCGTTCGGGTTGTGCTGGGCGCGCTCCAGTATCCAGCGGGTCAGGTCATCGAGCTTGTCCAGCGCCGCCCGCAGCGGGTCGATGAACTCGGCAAGGCCAGTGCCTTCGCTGTCGATGAAGTGGCGTATCTCATCGGAAAACAGGCGGTACCACTCACCTTGCGAGCCGACGATCTTGCGTCCGACCAGATCCAGCGCCTGGATACCGTTGGTGCCTTCATAGATCTGGGTAATGCGCACATCGCGCACCAGCTGTTCCTGGCCCCACTCGCGAATGTAGCCGTGGCCACCCAGAACCTGTTGGCCATGCACCGTGATCTCAAGCCCAAGATCGGTCATGAAAGCCTTGGCCACCGGGGTCAATAGCGCCACCAAAGCATCAGCACGCTGGCGCTCCTGGGCATCCTCACTGTACTTGGCGATGTCCAGTTGCAGCGCGACATAGGCGGTGAATGCGCGACCGCCTTCGTTGAGCGCTTTCATGGTCAGCAGCATGCGCCGCACATCGGGATGGACGATGATCGGATCGGCGGCCTTGTCGCGATTCTGTGCGCCGGTGGGTGCGCGGCTTTGCAGGCGCTCGCGGGCATAGTCGATGGCGTTCTGGTAAGAACGCTCACCCGAGGCCAGGCCCTGAATGCCAACGCCCAGGCGCTCGTAGTTCATCATGGTGAACATCGCTGCCAAGCCCTTGTTCGGCTCGCCGATCAGGTAACCCACAGCCCCGTCGAAATTCATCACGCAGGTGGCTGAAGCCTGAATGCCCATCTTGTGTTCGATGGAGCCGCAACTGACGGCGTTACGCTCACCGAGGCTGCCGTCTTCGTTGACCAGGAACTTGGGCACCAGAAACAGCGAAATGCCCTTGGGCCCGGCCGGCGCATCGGGCAGCTTGGCCAGCACCAGATGAATGATGTTCTCGGCCAGGTCGTGTTCGCCGCCGGTGATGAAAATCTTGCTGCCGCTGATCGTGTAAATGCCATGCGCCTGAGGCTCGGCGCGGGTGCGGATAATCCCCAGGTCCGTGCCGGCGTGGGCTTCGGTCAGGCACATCGAACCGCTCCAGAGGCCGGCGTACATATTGGGCAGGTACGTGGCCTTGAGTGCTTCACTGGCGTGATTGTTAAGCGATACACAGGCCCCGGACGTCAGCATCGGGTACAGGCCGAACGCCAGGCTGGCAGAGTTGAGCATCTCTTCGACCAGCGCGCCTACCACCTTGGGCATGCCCATGCCACCGAACTCCGGGTTGCCGCCAACGCCGACCCAGCCACCTTCGGCATAG
Source organism: Pseudomonas sp. HP_08 (assembly GCF_055284095.1). Classification (NCBI taxonomy): domain Bacteria; kingdom Pseudomonadati; phylum Pseudomonadota; class Gammaproteobacteria; order Pseudomonadales; family Pseudomonadaceae; genus Pseudomonas; species Pseudomonas sp. HP_08. The sequence continues at coordinate 16,362 of NZ_JBTOQC010000011.1, forward strand.
GTGCGGTACGCCTCTGGAAAACCGGCCGGGGTGGTGACGACGGTGTCATTCCAGTGGCAGCCTTCTTCGTCACCATTACGGCTCAGTGGCGCGATGCTCTTGCTGGTGACCTTGCCGGCTTCTTCAAGGATGGCATCGACGGTTTCGGTGTCGACCACCTCGGCCAGGGCCGGCAACCGGGCCCAGAGCCTGGAGACGTCGAACACTTCGTTAAGGACGAAGCGCATATCACGCAGCGGCGCTTTGTAGTCAGCCATGGCATACCTCGTGAACGGGAAGCTAGAGACATCAACAATGAAACCGGACCAGCCTCAGACCGGGTCGGAAATCGAAGAGTCCGAGTGTAGCCGAACAACTATTGCGACACATAGGGTCCTCTTGTGACTTTTATTTATAAAATAGTCACAAAAATACCAGAGCTATAAAAAAGCACGGTGCCGCAGGACGGCCCGTGCCTTGGACAAAGTGCCCCGGTTCAACTCACCGTATCGGTCACCCGCGTAGAACCGCGCTTTTGCGGCTGTCCGTAGGCAATCACGCAGTTGCGCCCGGCGCCTTTGGCGGCATACAGCGCCTGGTCGGCGGCCTTGAGCACTTCGTCGGGCGTGCGCTGTTCGGGCTGACGTTCGGCAACGCCGATACTGATGGTCACCGAAACACTGCCGGTCTGTGCGCTGCCACGGCGCAGTCGGCCCTGCTGGTCGTCCTGCGGCCGATTCTCGGGGTTACGCAACTGAATCTGATAGTTGGCGATGGTTTCGCGCACCACTTCCAGGTGTGGCATGCACTCCTCCAGCGTCTTGCCGGAGAACACGATGGCGAACTCTTCACCGCCATAACGATAGGCCTTGCCGCCGCCCTGAGTGATCTTTGAAAGTTTGCTGGCCACCAGGCGCAGCACCTGATCGCCGACATCGTGACCGTGGGTGTCGTTGAATTTCTTGAAGTGGTCCACATCGCTCATCGCCAGCACATAGTTGCGCCCCAGGCGCTGCAAACGCTCGTTGAGCGCCCGGCGCCCCGGCAGGCCGGTCAGCTCGTCGCGAAAGGCCATTTGATAGGCTTCCTGGGCGACGGCCGCGGCAATCATCAGCATCACCTGGCTGCACATGATGTTCAGGGTGAACGGCAGGATAAAGGTCTTGGGTAATGCCCAGAACAATCCCAGCAGGCCGACCAGTTGCGCGGCATGCAGCGGGCGCGGCTTGTTCAGGTATTGCCAGGTCAACACGCCGAAGGCGATCAGGAACATCACGTAGGACAACTGGATCAGGCTCATCCACGAGCCGTGCAACGCCGGCCAGCGAATGTCGGCCAGCCAGTTTTGCACCTCGATCGGGTAGCTCTGCTCCAGCCCCAATGCGACACCGCCGACCACCAGCAACACCGCCAGCCGAGCCACCAGATCCTGGAACAGATGCGTGCGCTCCTCCCAGGCCGCATACAGGCCGAACATCAGCGGCAGCAGCAGGCACATCAGGTGGAACACCACCGCCGCATCCTCGCGCACTACACCGTTGTCACGGTAGAAATCGGTCTGGGTATCGAGCAAGTAATAAGCGATGTACACCGTGACCATCAGCGCCAGTTCGCGCTGGCGGCGATACACCGCGCAATACGCACCGCCCAGCAACAGCACCAGAGTGGGCAGTACATTGAAAAGAGAAGTGAAGAACACACTCAGGTCTTTGACATAGGCCGCCGCCAGGCCACCTACGAACAGAACGGCGGCAGGCAGAAAGTGACTCAATCGTGCAGCAGATGGACGCAACAAGGGGGATGTCTCCTACTCGGCATCAGAAAATGGCCCGCATAATGGCATTGTGCCTCCGACGGGTAAGTAATGCATTCAGTAGGAACTAAATAGCCAACTAATTTCTGTAACGGCAGGGATCGGCAAAGGTTGATCGCAAAGAAGTGAAGGTTATTTAACCGATATAAAAAAGCCCCCGGTCTTGCGAGCGGGGGCTTGTGGTCAACCGGAGCCTGTCAGTAACCCAGGCCGAAGTCCTCTTCTTTCATGTCCATCAGGTTAGCTGCGCCCGACACGATGGCCGCCGCATGGGTGCGGGTGCGTGGCAGGATGCGCTGGTAGTAGAAGCGCGCCGTCTGCAACTTGGCGGTGTAGAAGGCCTCTTCCGAGGTGCCTTCAGCCAGTTTCTGTGCCGCAGCACGTGCCATGTCGGCCCAGAAGTAGGCCAGGCACACGTAGCCGGAGAACATCAGGTAATCCACCGAGGCGGCACCGACTTCTTCGCGGTCTTTCATGGCGGCCATGCCGACTTTCATCGTCAGTTCGCCCCATTCCTTGTTCAACGCAGCCAGCGGTGCGGTGAATGCGGCGATGGCTTCGTTGCCTTCGTTGGCCTGGCAGAACTTGTGGACGATTTTGGTGAAACCCTTGAGCGCCTCGCCTTGAGTCATCAGCACCTTGCGGCCCAGCAGGTCCAGCGCCTGGATACCGGTGGTGCCCTCGTACAGCATCGAGATGCGGCTGTCGCGCACGTTCTGCTCCATGCCCCATTCGGCGATGAAACCGTGACCGCCGTAGATTTGCACGCCATGGTTGGCCGCTTCGAAGCCCACCTCGGTCATGAACGCCTTGGCGATCGGGGTCATGAACGCCAACAGCGCGTCGGCGGCTTTACGCTGTTCTTCGTCCTCGCTGTATTTGACGATGTCGACCTGCTTGGCGGTGAAGTACACCATCGCGCGGGTACCTTCGGCGAAGGCCTTGATGGTCAGCAGCATGCGCCGCACATCGGGGTGAACGATGATCGGGTCGGCGGCCTTGTCAGGGGCTTTGGGGCCGGTCAGCGAGCGCATTTGCAGGCGGTCGCGGGCGTATTTCAGGCCACCCTGGAAAGCCACTTCAGCGTGCGCCAGGCCTTGCAGCGCAGTGCCCAGGCGCGCGGTGTTCATGAAGGTGAACATGCAGTTCAGGCCCTTGTTCGGCGGGCCGATCAAAAAGCCGGTCGCGCCGTCGAAGTTCATCACGCAGGTGGCGTTGCCGTGAATGCCCATCTTGTGTTCCAGCGAACCACAGGCCACGGCGTTGCGTGAACCGATGGCGCCTTGGGCGTCGGGCAGGAACTTGGGCACGATGAACAGCGAAATGCCTTTGGTGCCGGCCGGTGCATCGGGCAGACGCGCCAGCACGATATGAACGATGTTATCGGCCATGTCGTGTTCGCCGGCCGAAATGAAGATCTTGGTGCCGCTGATCTTGTAGGAGCCATCGGCCTGAGGTTCGGCCTTGGTGCGCAGCATGCCCAGGTCGGTGCCGCAGTGCGATTCGGTCAGGCACATGGTGCCGGTCCACTCACCCGACACCAGCTTGGTCAGGTACGTCTCTTGCTGCTCGGGCGTGCCGTGTTCGGAAATGGTGTTCATCGCGCCATGCGACAGGCCCGGGTACATGCCCCACGACCAGTTGGCCTCGCCGACAAGTTCGCTGATCGCCAGGCCCAGCGATTCCGGCAAGCCCTGACCGCCGTGGTCCACGTCGTGGGCCAGGCTCGGCCAGCCGCCTTCGACAAATTGCTTGTACGCCTGTTTGAAGCCGGTCGGCGTCTTCACGCCCGACTCGCTCCAGGTACAGCCTTCGGTATCACCCACACGGTTCAGCGGTGCCAGCACCTGCTCACAGAACCGCGCGCCCTCTTCAAGGATGGCGTCGACCATATCGGGGGTAGCGTCCTGGCAAGCCGGCAGGCTCTGATAGTGGGCTTCATAACCCAGCAGCTCATCACGCACGAATCGAATATCACGCAAGGGGGCCTTGTAGTCAGGCATAGCTTGTAACCTCTGCTGGTGAATCCCGAATGAATGACTGACCGGTCGTGATGGGAACGCTTTTACCGCGCTTGGCGTTGTACGCCGTCTACCGATCAAACAGATGTTTGAAACTTACGTTTACACCCGGACCTTGTCAATAGCGCATTGCCCGGCGGGCGTCTTGAACAGGCGCAAAGCCACACAGGCCGTGGCTTGCAGCCACACATACGGATGTATCAGGGAAGTCTAGACGAGGGTCGGCGGGTTGCCGGGATGAAACAGCGCGGCGATTACAGCGGACGCAGAAACGACAACGCCGTGCACAAAAGCACGGCGTTAAAGGTGAAGCGACGCAGGTGGATCAGGCGTAGGTATCGATCAGCGTACCCAGCGCTTCGCTGCTGGCACGTTGCGCCGCAACGCCCGCCTCGACCTGCGATTTGCCGGCTTCAAGCTCGACAATATTGGCAGGCAGATCGGAGCGCTGGCTGCGGTCGACCGAACGCAGGTTTTCCAGCTGGAAGTCAGAAGACTGACTGCGGCCGGACACTTCGATGTTGTTGCTGGCGATCTGGGAGGCCGCCTGATCGACACGGTTCTGCCCGACCTGAATTGCACTCAGGCCTGGATAAAGCGTGTTGTTCATGGATATTTGCATAAGCCAATCCTCAGCTCATAGAAAGCAGGGCCTATTAAAACAGGGATACCGGCAAAAGGCCTCATAAAAAGACTAATGGTAGTGGCCCCGGCAATAGGTTAAATCTTGATCAATTGGCAAAGCGCCTTGTAGATCAGTCACCTGAGCAGCGACAGCGGTTCAAGTGTCAAATAGTCGGCCACCGTTTCAGCAACAGGCTGTAACAGTCGCGGGACTTGCCCCAGGCACGGCGCCGGTAATTGCGCCACCAGCGTGGCCAGATTGTCCTCCAGCCGCGAGGTTTGGGCATCGACGATATTGGCTACCCAACCGGCCAGCACCAGACCGTCGCGGGCAATGGCCTCGGCCGTCAGCAGCGCGTGGCTGATGCAGCCCAAACGTACGCCCACCACCAGAATGACCGGCAGCTTCAGGGCAATCGCCAGGTCGGATAAATGTTCATCGCCACTCAATGGCACCCGCCAGCCGCCCGCGCCCTCGATCAGGCTGAAGTCGGCTTCACGCGCCAACAGCCGTTGCATCGGCGGCAGCAACTCAGCCACCCGCAACTCCAGCCCCGCTTCGCGCGCGGCCAGATGCGGTGCGATGGCCGGCTCGAATGCGAACGGGTTGACCTCTTCATACGCCAGTGGCGCGGTGCATTGCGCAAGCAACGCCAGGGCATCGCTGTTACGCAGGCCGTTGCCGGTAAGCTCGCAACCGGACGCCACCGGCTTGCCGGCTGCCGTGCTCAAGCCAGCACGCCGGGCCGCCTGCAACAGGCCGGCGGCGATGGTGGTCTTGCCGATATCGGTGTCGGTTCCAGCGATGAAAAAAGCAGCGCTCATACGTTTTCCACCTGACACCGAATCCGTAGGAGCGAGCGTAGAGCTCGCGAATGCTGACGTTCAGTCAACGAATATGTTGGAGCTACCGCCCCCTTCGCGAGCTTTACGCTCGCTCCTACGGTCTCTGTGTTTGCTGCACGACGGTGCGGTGCCGTGGCGGCGGGCGGCAGACTGGCATGAGCACTCATACGTTTTTTTCCAGCACGACGTAAATCACCTGATAAGTCGCAGGCAAGCCCTGATCCTGTCGAAAGCCCTCATAGGCCTCGATCAACCCGCGAATACGCTCGCGGCCAGTCAGGCCGGTGGCACGCCCTGGGTTAAGGTTATGCGCGCCCAAGGCCTTGAGTTCGTGGGTCAGGCTGCGCACGTCCGGGTAATGCAACACATGCGGGCGCACTTCAAGGCTGCGGATGCGTAAACCGCTGGCCTCGCACAGTTGCCGATAGGCGCCTTGCTCGCGGAAGCGATTGACATGCACCAGCCCGTCGACGCGCTGCCAGCTGCTGCGCAGTTCCTCCAGCGTGCCGACGCACAGGCTGGAGAATGCGAAGACGCCACCGGGGCGCAGGACACGCCGCGCCTCGCTGAGCACTGCGGCAAAGTTGGCGCACCACTGCACCGCCAGGCTGGAAAACACCAGGTCCACGCATTCATGTTGCAACGGCAAGCTCTCGGCATCGCCGGCGACAAAATGCTGCGCCCCACCTTGCGGTTGCGCGTGGCGCAGCATGCCTTCGGCGATGTCCACTGCCACGCCCTCGGCAGCCTGAAAACGTTGCCCCAGTGCGCGGCTGAAATGTCCGGTGCCGCAGCCCAGGTCCAGCCAGCGCGCCGGGTTCAGATCGGCCGGCAACTGCGCCAGCAAATGCTGACCCACCGCACGTTGCAGCTCGGCCACGCTGTCATAGCTGGCAGCCGCACGCGAGAACGAAGCGGCCACCTGTTGCTTGGCCGGCAGTCCGCCCGGCAGCGGGATAGCAGAAAGATCAGTCATCGCCCGACTCATGTAAGAAGGCCCGGATCGCCGCCGCCACACCGTGCGGGCTTTCCAGAATAAAGGCATGGCTGGCCTGTTCGATCAGGCCCACTTCGACATCCGGCAGCAGTTCCAGCAGGTCACTCGCCGCCTCTGCCGGCACAAACGCATCGTGGCCGGCAAACAGGTGCAGTTGCGGTCCGCGAAAACTCTGCAAAGCCTCGCGCGTGTCGAGCCGTTCAAGCACGCGCAAACCCTCGAGCAACGCTTCTTTGGACAGCTGCGGCGCGGCGGCCTTGAGCTGGCGCGACAGGCCGCGCGGGTCTTCGCCGCCCTGGCTGCACAGCAGGCTGAAACGCTTGAGTGTCGCGTGCGGGTCTTGCTCACAGCCGGCCAGAAATGCGGCGAAGTCAGCCTCGGGCATCGCATGCGGCCAGGCACCGCGCGGCACGAAACAGGTGTTGCTGGCCAGGGTCACAAGGCCACAGCAGCGTTCGCCGCGCCGCGCCGCCAGTTCGGCCGCGAGCATGCCGCCCAGCGACCAGCCACCCAGCCACACATCGGTTGGCAATGTGGCATCCAGTTCGTCGAGCCAAGTGTGCACATCGTCAGTGCCAGGCTGCGGCAAGGGTTCGATCTCGATGCTCAAGTGCTCGTCCAGCCCACGCAAGGCGGCGGCCAATGGCTCCAGCGGCGAAACACCCAGGCCCCAGCCGGGCAACAGCACCAGACGATTACGCATGCGTCGACTCCAGCGATTCATCCACACCCAGCAGTGGCCAGCACTGCGCCAGTACTTCCAACAATAGCTGCACTTGCTCGGGTGTGTGGGCGGCCGTCAGCGTCACCCGCAAACGCGCGCTGCCGGCCGGCACGGTCGGCGGGCGGATCGCGGTCACCAACACACCGCGTTCGCGGAGTAATTGCGACAGGCGCAAGGCGCGCCCGGCATCGCCGATCATGATCGGCTGAATCGGCGTGAAGCTGTCCATCAGGCGCAGGCCGATCTGCTCGGCGCCCTGACGAAACTGCTGGATCAACGCGGCCAGGTGCTCGCGCCGCCAATGCTCGCTGCGCAGCAGCTCCAGGCTCTTGAGCGTCGCACAGGCCAGCGCCGGTGGCTGGCTGGTGGTGTAGATATACGGCCGGGCGAACTGGATCAGCGTCTCGATCAATTCCTCGCTGCCGGCCACAAACGCCCCGGAGGTGCCGAACGCCTTGCCCAGCGTGCCGATCAACACCGGCACCTCATCGATGCCCAGGCCAAAATGCTCGACACTGCCGCCGCCGTTGGCGCCCAGCGGGCCGAAGCCGTGGGCATCGTCGACCATCAACCAGGCGCCGCGACTTTTTGCGGTGTGCGCCAGGGCCGGCAAGTCGGCGATATCGCCATCCATGCTGAACACGCCGTCGGTCACCACCAGGCCATCGCCCACCGCCTTGTCCAGCCGGGCATGCAGGCTGGCCGCGTCGTTGTGCAGATAGCGGCTGAAACGTGCGCCACTGAGCAACCCGGCATCCAGCAGCGAGGCATGATTAAGACGGTCTTCAAGCACCGAATCGCCCTGCCCGACCAAGGCGGTGACGGTGCCCAGGTTGGCCATGTAACCGTTGGAAAACAGCAACGCGCGCGGGCGCCCGGTGAATTCGGCCAGCGCTTCTTCCAGCGCGTGATGCGGGCCGCTGTGGCCGATCACCAGGTGCGACGCGCCGCCGCCCACGCCCCAGCGTTCGGCGCCGGCCTGCCAGGCTGCAATCACCTGCGGGTGGTTAGCCAGGCCCAGATAATCATTGTTGCAAAAGGTCAGCAGCGGCTGGCCGTCGACCACCGCCAGCGGGCCTTGCGGGCTTTGCAGCAACGGGCGCTGACGGTACAGCTCGGCGGCATGGCGCGCATCGAGCCGCGCACGAAGATCGAAAGACATGCTGACCTCGCGTGATCAGGCCGAAACCGCGTTGTAGAACATCGAACTGCTTTGCTGCTCGACCAGCGCCTGCTCGATGGCGGCCTGATGCACGTCGTCAGGATGCTCTTGCCCGGCTTCAGGCTGGATGCCCAGGCGGGCGAACAGCAGCATGTCCTTGTCGGCTTGCGGGTTGGCGGTGGTCAGCAGTTTTTCGCCGTAGAAAATCGAGTTGGCGCCGGCAAAGAACGCCAGGGCCTGCATCTGCTCGTTCATCGCCTCACGACCTGCCGACAGCCGCACATGGGACTTGGGCATCAGGATGCGCGCCACGGCCAGCATGCGGATGAAGTCGAACGGGTCGACGTCTTCGGCGTTTTCCAGCGGCGTGCCGGCGACCTTGACCAGCATGTTGATCGGCACCGACTCCGGGTGCTCGGGCAGGTTGGCCAGCTGGATCAAGAGACCCGCGCGGTCGTCCAGCGACTCGCCCATGCCCAGAATGCCGCCCGAGCAGATCTTCATCCCGGCATCGCGCACGTAGGCCAGGGTTTGCAGGCGCTCAGCGTACGTGCGGGTGGTGATGATGTTGCCGTAGAACTCCGGCGACGTATCGAGGTTGTGGTTGTAGTAATCCAGGCCGGCGGCGGCCAGTGCTTCGGTCTGTTCCAAGTCGAGACGGCCCAGGGTCATGCAGGTTTCCAGGCCCATGGCCTTGACGCCCTTGACCATCTCCAGCACGTACGGCATGTCCTTGGCCGACGGATGCTTCCAGGCCGCGCCCATGCAGAAACGGGTCGAACCGATGGCCTTGGCGCGCGCGGCCTCTTCCAGCACCTTTTGCACCTCCAGCAGTTTCTGCTTGTCGAGGCCGGTGTTGTAGTGGCCCGACTGCGGGCAGTACTTGCAGTCCTCGGGACAGGCGCCGGTCTTGATCGACAGCAGGGTCGACACCTGCACGCGGTTGGCGTCGAAATGAGCGCGGTGCACCGTCTGCGCCTGAAACAACAGGTCATTGAAAGGCTGCACAAACAGTGCTTTGACCTCGGCTAAAGTCCAGTCGTGACGCAGGGTAGCAGTGATGCTGGCGCTCATCGGGCGGCTCCTTGTTGAAATCCTGACGTTTAAATCGAACAGCGCGCCCGCAGCAAAGACCACAGGCGCGACACGGTTGTTCGGCTTGATTTTCGGCATAGTTAAGGAATGACAATGCCTTGTCAACCACATGAAGATGCGCAGGTTTACATCTGGTTAAAAAATAAACAGGCATGTTTATTGTGCGATGAGCCCAGCGACAGCGAGATGCCCTTATGTGTGCCGTGCGAGGCCGACCTGCCGTGGCTGCGCGGGCAATGCCTGTGCTGCGCCCTGCCGCTGCCCGGCGTTGATGGCCACTGCATCGAGTGCAGCCTGCGGCCACCGGCGTTCAGCCAGGTCGTTGCGCCATGGGAATACCGCTTTGTCGTCGACCGGCTGATCACCCGTTTCAAGCACCAGGGCCAATGGCCGTTGGGGCGGCTGCTGGCGGAACTGATGGGGCAATACCTGCAACACCGCTTCGACGAAGGTTTGCCGCGCCCCGACGTCTTGCTGCCCGTGCCGTTGGCCCGCCAGCGTTTACGCCAGCGCGGCTTCAATCAGGCGGCGATGCTGGCCGGCTGGCTGGGGCGCGATTTGAATCTGCAGGTGGATGAACAACAACTGCTGCGCATCCGCGAAACCGCGTCGCAGCAAGGCCTGGATGCCAAGACCCGCAAGCGCAACCTGGCGGGCGCCTTCGCGTTACGCGACTGCCACGCGCTGCAAGATAAACACCTGGCGGTGATCGACGATGTACTGACCACCGGCACCACCGCACAGACGCTGGCCCACCTGTTGATGCAAGCCGGCGCGCGGCGGGTCGACATCTATTGCCTGGCGCGTACACCGGCGCCGCATGCGTGAATGGCCCGTTGCCGCCAGGTTTGGCTTAGACTCAGGCGCATCCTTTGCCATCGACTGCCCGTCATGCCGCTACCGCCCTCGTTGAGCCAATACATGGTGCGCCGCCCGCAGCGCCTCGCCCTGCTGCAACACATCGCCGAGCAAGGCTCGATCACCCGCGCCGCCAAAAGCGCGGGCCTGAGTTACAAGGCCACCTGGGACGCCATCGACGAACTGAACAACCTCGCGCACCAGCCATTGGTCGAGCGCAGTGTCGGTGGCCGTGGCGGCGGCGGCGCGAAGCTGTCGCTTGAAGGCGAACGCATCCTGCGCCTTTACCTGCGCTTGCAAGCCTTGCAGGCGCAAGTGCTGGACGCTGCCGAAAACGACGCCGACCTTGACCTGCTCAGCCGCCTGACCTTGCGCACCAGCGCGCGCAACCAACTGCTCGGGCGCATCCAGAGCATCACCCGTCAGGGCAATAACGACCTGGTGCACCTGGCCTTACCGGGCGAACGCCTGATCGACGCGCAGATCACCCACGACAGCCGCCTGCGCCTGGACCTGGAGGCAGGCGTCGAAGTGGTCGCGCTGATCAAGGCCGGCTGGCTGCAACTGCTGGCGGCCGATCAACCGGCCACGCCAGGCCACAACGTCCTGCACGGTCAGATCGACACGCTGCTCGACGCCGAAGCCGGCCCCAGCGAAGTGCGCATCGTGCTGCCCAGCGGCCAGACCCTGTGCGCACTGGCCGAGGCGCAACAACTGGCGGTTCTCGGACTGACGACCGGCAGCGCCGTGCAAGTGCAGTTCGCGCCGTCGCAGGTGTTGCTCGGCACGGTGGTGTAAGCACCTGACGGCGTCATCGCAGCGACACAATTTCGTCATGCGAGTCACTTAATGTGGCAGCCACACCCGTGGAGCCGCGACGATGAAACTATTAGAAGAACACCAGTCCACCGACCTGGAAAAAATGCTCGGCCTGACCCGCCGCAGCTTCATCGGCGCCGGCGCCCTGTGCGGTGCGGCGCTGTTTCTCGGCGGCGACCTGCTGAGTCGCAGCGCACTGGCGACCGGCGTCAGTGAAGCCAACCGTACCTTGTTGGGCTTTGACGGCATCGCCACCGCGACGGCCGACAGCATCAGCCTGCCACCGGGCTACCGCGCCTCGGTGTTGATCAGTTGGGGTCAGCCATTGCACGCGGGCGGACCGGCCTTCGACGCCAGCGGCCAGGGCAGCGCCGAAGCCCAGGAAGTGCAGTTCGGCGACAACAACGACGGCATGAGCCTGTTCCCGATGCCCGGCCATCCTGACCGCGCACTGTTGGCAATCAACAACGAATACACCAACTATCGCTACTTGTACGCCCACGGCCAGGCGCCGCAGTCCGCTGAGGAAGTGCGCAAGGCGCTGGCCGCTGAAGGCGTGTCGGTGATCGAGATTTCGCATAAGAATGGCCAGTGGCAGTTCGTCCAGGATTCAAGCTTCAACCGACGCATTCACGGCAATACGCCGATCACGCTAAGCGGCCCGGCCGCCGGCCACGACTGGCTCAAGACCGCCGCCGACAGCAGCGGCCGCCATGCGCTGGGCACCTTTCAGAACTGCGCCAACGGCAAGACGCCGTGGGGCACCTACCTGACGTGCGAAGAAAACTTCACTGACTGCTTTGGCAGCAGCGATCCGCAACAAGCGTTCGACGCCGGCCTGAAACGCTACGGCGTGGTGGCGGCCAGCAAGGAGATTGGCTGGCACCCGTTCGATCCGCGCTTTGACGTGGCGAAAAACCCCAACGAGGTCAATCGCCATGGCTGGGTGGTGGAAATCGACCCGTTCGACCCTAAATCGACGCCGGTCAAACGCACTGCGCTGGGCCGCTTCAAACACGAGAACGCCGCCCTGGCCCAGACCAAGGGCGGGCGCGCGGTGGTGTACATGGGCGACGACGAGCGCGGCGAGTTCATCTACAAATTCATCAGCCGCGAAAAGATCGACACCGCCAACCCCAAGGCCAACCGCAACCTGCTCGACCACGGCACGCTGTACGTGGCGCAGTTCGACGCCGGTGACAACAACCCCGATCGCCCCAAGGGCAAAGGTCGCTGGGTCGAGCTGACGCACGGCAAGAATGGCCTGGACGCCGCCGCGGGTTTCAACAATCAGGCCGAAGTGCTGATTCATGCACGCCTCGCTGCCAGCGTGGTCAAGGCCACGCGCATGGACCGCCCGGAATGGATCGTGGTCAGCCCCAAGGACGGTCAGGTGTATTGCACCCTCACCAACAACAGCAAGCGCGGCGAAGACGGGCAACCGGTCGGCGGTCCCAATCCAAGGGCCAAGAACCAGTACGGGCAGATCCTGCGCTGGCGCGAAGCCGACGATAACGCCTCGGCCATGGAGTTTGACTGGGACCTGTTCGTGGTCGCCGGCAACCCGACCGTACACCCCGGCACGCCGCAGGCAGGCTCGGCCAACATCAACCCGCAAAACCTGTTCAACAGCCCCGACGGCCTGAGTTTCGACGCGGCCGGCAGGCTGTGGATCCAGACCGACGGCGACTCCAGCAACACCGGCGACTTTGCCGGCATGGGCAATAACCAGATGCTTTGCGCCGACCCGCACAGCGGCGAGATTCGCCGTTTTCTGGTCGGCCCGGTGGGTTGTGAAGTCACCGGCATCAGCTTTGCGCCGGACTACAAGACGATGTTCGTCGGCATCCAGCACCCCGGCGAAAACGGCGGCTCGACCTTTCCCGAGCACCAGCCGAACGGTAAACCGCGCTCATCGGTGATGGTGATCACCCGCGAGGATGGCGGCATTATCGGCGCATAGCCGGCATTATCACGGGGCTGTGGGAGGGAGCTCTGCTCGCGATGGCTGCGGTACAGACGCAGCAGATGTGCCGATTTTACTGACTTCATCGCGGGCAGAGCCCCCTCCCACAAGGTTCAGCGTCAGTCAGAAAATCTGAGAAACCGGCCTTACCTGATCGGCATTAGTCCTGCGCGCCATCCAGCCGCTGCACAAGAACGGGCAGCGCCCGGCACACCGTCTGCGTTACCATCGTCGGTCGCGCAACGGTTCGTTGCGTACAGGAGCCAGCATGTCCCATCCTTTCGCAGCCCTCACCCCCGACATGGTGCTCGATGCCGTAGAAAGCATCGGTTTTCTCAGTGACGCCCGTATCCTGGCACTCAACAGTTATGAGAACCGGGTTTATCAGGTCGGCATCGAAGACCAGGCGCCGTTGATCGCCAAGTTCTATCGCCCGCAGCGCTGGAGCAACGAGGCGATTCTGGAAGAACACAGCTTCACCGCCGAACTCGAAGGTATCGAAGTGCCGGTCGTGGCGCCGCTGGTGCATAACGGCCAGACCCTGTTCGAGCACGGCGGCTTTCGCTTCACCCTGTTCCCGCGCCGGGGTGGGCGTGCGCCGGAGCCGGGCAACCTTGATCAGCTTTATCGCCTCGGCCAGTTGCTGGGGCGCCTGCACGGGCTCGGTGCCAGCCGCGATTTCGAACATCGCGAAGCCCTGGGCGTGCAGAACTTTGGCCATGACTCGGTCAACTACCTGCTGAACAACAACTGCATCCCCCGCGCCTTGCTGCCGGCTTATGAGTCGGTCGCCCGCGACCTGCTCAAGCGTGTCGAAGACGCCTACGCCAACACCGTACACACCAATATCCGCATCCACGGCGACTGCCATCCGGGCAACATGATGTGCCGCGACGAGATGTTCCACATCGTCGACCTCGACGACTGCCGCATGGGGCCGGCGGTGCAGGATATCTGGATGATGCTGGCCGGCGACCGCCAGGAATGCCTGGGGCAACTGTCGGAACTGATGGACGGCTACAACGAATTCCACGATTTCGACCCGCGCCAACTGGCCCTCATCGAACCGCTGCGCGCCCTGCGCCTGATGCATTACAGTGCCTGGCTGGCACGGCGCTGGGATGATCCGGCGTTCCCGCACAGCTTTCCCTGGTTCGGCACCGAACGTTATTGGGGCGACCATATTCTGGCCCTGCGCGAACAGCTCTCGGCACTGCAGGAAGAACCGTTGAAGCTGTTCTGATCGCCATAGCCCCACCTCACACTGCACCACCTAATAAAGACGGCGGCACAAGGAAGCACCATGCACACTGCCAATCCGCGTCGCGGATTAATCCTGGGCCTGAGCGCCTACATCATCTGGGGTCTGTTCCCGCTCTACTTCAAGGCCATCCAATCGGTGCCGGCGCTGGAGATCATCATCCATCGCGCGCTCTGGTCGGCATTGGCCGGCTCTCTGTTGCTGATGCTGTGGAAGCATCCCGGCTGGTTCAAGGAACTGCGCGACAACCCGCAGCGCGTGGCCATCCTGGCGCTGAGCGGCACACTCATCGCCAGTAACTGGCTGATCTATGTGTGGGCCGTCAATAACGGGCGCATGCTCGAAGCCAGCCTGGGTTACTACATCAACCCGTTGATCAACGTGCTGCTCGCCCTGATCCTGCTGGGCGAGCGACTGCGGCCCATTCAATGGCTGGCGGTTGCACTGGCCGCCACCGGCGTGGCCCAGCAAGTCTGGCAGGTCGGCAGCCTGCCGTGGATCTCGCTGGCGCTGGCCCTGACCTTCGGCTTCTACGGCCTGATCCGCAAGAAAGCCCCGGTGGCGGCCTTGCCGGGGCTGGTCGTGGAAACCTGGCTGCTGGTGCCGCTGGCCCTTGGCTGGCTGCTGCTGAACCCCAACGCCGAAAGCCTGCAACCGGAAATTCTGCACAGCTCGATGATCTTCTGGCTGGCCGCAGCAGGCCCGGTCACGCTGGTACCGCTGGTGTGCTTCAACGCCGCCGCGCGGCACCTGCCGTTCGCCACCCTGGGATTTTTGCAATACGTAGGCCCGACGCTGGTCATGCTGCTGGCCGTGCTGGTGTACGGCGAGCACCTGGCCGCCAGCACACTGGTGACCTTCTGCTTTATCTGGGCCGGTCTTGCGGTGTACAGCGTCGATGCCTGGGTCAACATGCGCAGAAGAGCCTGATCAAAAAATAGCCAAACCTTTGCAGCCCTTATGGATAAAGGGCTGCAAAGGGATACCCCAAGCTTATCCACAGGCAGGTGCAGGTTAATTGTGCACAAGACCGGGAAGCTGACTGTTTTTTGACCAATTGCCGGCAAGCCTTGCGCCACGTGGCCTAGCGGGTTGATTCCCCAGGTTATCCACAGGCAGGTGCAGTAAAAGACTGGATAACCTTCAGGACGCAGCCTCCTCGCGTAACTCCAGCTCCACCATCAAATCATCCGCCAGCGTTTCCAGCCGTGCCTGCAGATCATCCAGCGTCACCGTCGCCGGCACACCCAGCACCGCTTCAGCCCGGAACATCCACTCCCCGCTCATCGGCGCGGTCATCACTTCAGTCACCAGTCGCTCGACGTTGACGCCTTGCCCAGCCAGCAAGCGGGTGATGTCGCGCACTATTCCGGGGCGATCAGTGCCCACCAGTGCCATATGAATGGGCGTCCAGGCGCTGGCAGCTTCTTCTGCGTCCTGATCTTCAGCCAGCAGCACACGAATGTCGTGGCTGGCCAGTTCGTGCAGGGCGGTGATCAGTGCATCGCGTTGTTCAAGCGGCACGCCGACACGCAAAATGCCGGCGAATTGCCCGGCCAGACGCGACATGCGGCTCTCCAGCCAGTTGCCGCCGTGCTCGGCGATGCAGTGGGCAATGCGTTCAACCTGCCCCGGTTTGTCGGGGGCAACCACGGTAACGACCAGATGATTCACAGGCGATTCCTCTTGTAGTTAAAGGCAAAAACACAGTCGGCTGACCGTAAGTAAAGGTCTGCTTGCTGGTCAGACCGGTCCGGCACGAATCCTGTACGGTTTTGCGCGGATTTCGACAATACCTCGTCAGGACGATACCAAGTCCTGCGCCCTATGTGACCAAACAGAACCGAGCGGTCGTTTGGTGACGTATTTTAGTCGCATTCTCACCCGTCAATTCATCATGTAGTATCCCTCGGCACGCACTACATAACGGGTTTCACGATAATCACGCTCCCTAATTAATCAAACGTGCCCGCAATACGGGCGCAACAGCTGAGCAGAGTGAGGCAAGGCAATGACTGAATACGTTCAAGTCGGTGATCTGCGGGTCGCCAAGGTTCTTTTCGATTTCGTGCAGAACGAAGCCGTACCCGGAACCGGCGTCGATGCGGCTGCCTTCTGGAGCGGCGCGGACGCTCTGATCCACGAACTGGCCCCCAGGAACCGCGCCCTGCTGGACAAGCGCGATGAGCTGCAAGCCAAAATCGATGCCTGGCACCAGGCGCATGCGGGCAGCTCCCATGATGCTAGCGCCTACAAGGCATTTTTGCAGGACATCGGCTACCTGCTGCCAGAACCTGCTGCGGTGCAGATCAGCACCCAGAACGTCGACGAAGAAGTCGCCAGCATGGCCGGCCCGCAATTGGTCGTGCCGGTGATGAACGCCCGCTTTGCGCTCAACGCCGCCAATGCGCGCTGGGGCTCGCTGTATGACGCGCTGTATGGCACCGATGCGATCAGCGACGAAGGCGGCGCCGAGCGCGGCAAGGGCTATAACAAGATCCGTGGCGACAAGGTCATCGCCCGGGCTAAACAGCTCCTCGACGAAGCCACGCCGCTCAATGGCGCATCCCATGCCGATGCTACGGCCTACGCGCTGGTCGATGGCAAGCTGGCCGTCACCCTTAACAACGGCACCGAAACCGGCCTGCAGGATGAAGCACAGCTGGTCGGCTTTCAGGGCGATGCCAGCGCCCCTATCGCCATTCTGCTCAAGCACAACGGCCTGCACCTGGAAATTCAGGTCGACGCCAGCAGTCAGATCGGCCAGACCGATCCCGCCGGCATCAAGGACATTCTGCTTGAAGCGGCCTTGACCACCATCATGGACTGCGAAGACTCCATCGCTGCGGTCGATGCCGACGACAAGACCGTGGTCTATCGCAACTGGCTGGGCCTGATGAAAGGCGACCTGGCCGAAACGGTCAGCAAAGGCGGCGAAACCTTTACCCGCACGCTGTACCCGGACCGCAGCTACACCACGCCAGCAGGCGGCGAAATCACCCTGCATGGCCGCTCGCTGCTGTTTATCCGCAACGTCGGCCACTTGATGACCATCGACGCGATCCTCGACAAGCACGGCAACGAAGTGCCCGAAGGCATTCTCGACGGCCTGGTCACCAGCCTGGCGGCGATTCACAACCTCAAGGGCAACACCTCGCGCAGCAACAGCCGCAGCGGCTCGGTGTACATCGTCAAACCGAAGATGCACGGCCCCGAAGAAGTGGCGTTTGCCAATGATCTGTTCGAGCGCATCGAGCAGGTGCTGGGCCTGACGCGCAACACCTTGAAAGTCGGGATCATGGACGAAGAGCGCCGTACCTCGATCAACCTCAAGGCCTGCATTCAGGCGGCCAGCGAGCGCGTGGTGTTCATCAACACCGGCTTCCTCGACCGCACCGGCGATGAAATGCACACCTCGATGGAGGCCGGCGCCATGGTGCGCAAGGCGCAGATGAAGGCCGAGAAGTGGATCGGCGCCTACGAGAATTCCAACGTCGACATCGGCCTGCGTTGTGGCCTGCAAGGCCGCGCGCAAATCGGCAAGGGTATGTGGGCCATGCCCGACCTGATGGCGTTGATGCTCGAACAGAAAATCGCCCATCCGCTGGCCGGCGCCAATACCGCATGGGTACCCTCGCCCACCGCTGCGGTGCTGCATGCCCTGCACTATCACAAGGTCGATGTGTTCGCCCGTCAGGCGGAACTGGCCCAGCGTGAACAGGCTTCGGTGGACGATATCCTGACCATCCCGCTGGCCGCCAACACCAACTGGACCCCGGAAGAGCTGCGCAACGAGCTGGACAACAATGCCCAGGGCATTCTCGGCTATGTGGTGCGCTGGATCGACCAGGGCGTGGGCTGCTCCAAGGTGCCGGACATCAACGACATCGGCCTGATGGAAGACCGCGCGACCCTGCGCATCTCCAGCCAGCACATGGCCAACTGGCTGCGCCATGGCGTGGTCAGCCGCGAGCAGGTGCTCGAAAGCCTGCAACGCATGGCTGTCGTGGTCGACCGCCAGAACGCCAACGACCCGCTCTACCGCCCGCTGGCACCGGACTTCGACAGCAACATCGCCTTCCAGGCGGCAATCGAACTGGTCATCGAAGGCACCCGCCAGCCTAACGGCTACACGGAGCCGGTGCTGCACCGCCGCCGCCGCGAGTTCAAGGCTAGCCTCGCTAACTGATTTACGTGCAAAAGACTGCGCGGTGTTCCGGACACCGCGCAGTTACCCCATCCCCAACTCCCGCTTCACCAGCTTCACCAACTGCTTGGTATTGATCGGCTTAAGCAGAAAATCCACCACGTTCAAATGCATTGCATCGATGGCATCGCGCACGCTGGCGTCGCCGGAGACGATGATGATCGGCAGCTCTGCGTCGTCCGAGCCGCGTACCTGGCGGATCAGTTCCAGTCCATCGCCCGGTGCCATGCGCAAATCGGTGATCAACAGGCCGATCGACTGGCAGCTTTGCAGCATGTGCAGGGCGCCACTGACGCCGGAGGCGGTCAGGCAACTGATGTCGTTGAGGCCGAGGATTTCAGCGAGCAGTTCGCGGGCGTCGGTGTCGTCATCGACAATCAATACCCGCTGCGGCGCATCGCAGTGCGCAGCGTGCATGACTTCATTGAGCGCCTCACGCTCTTCGTCGCTGAGAATGTCGTGGTCGATCATGGGAATCTCATCATTGCATGGACTCATTCTGCCAGCCGTTCAAGAACAACGTTTGACGCGATGCAGTCTGGCCACCGATTCGCGCCCCAGGCCTAAGACTTACGTCCAATGGGCACTGGGCAACAAGCGGCCGACCATGGCCATCAATAACAAAAAATGCGGTACACGTCATGAGTAAAGCAGATGCCTTCACCGAGGCCGGCAAAACTGCGGTGCTGCAGAACATCCACGGCACCATGCAGTTCCTGCAGAAATTCCCGCCGTTCAACCAGATGGAAAACGCCCATCTGGCGTATCTGGTGGAGCAGTGCCAACTGCGTTTTTATGCCGCCGAAGACAGCATCATCAAGCCTGCCGACGGTCCTGTAGAACACTTTTACATTGTCAAACAAGGGCGTGTGGTAGGCGAACGTCCGCATTCGGCCAGGCGCGGCACTGAAACCACCTTCGAAATCACCACGGGCGAGTGTTTTCCGCTGGCCGCCCTGCTGGGCGAACGTGCCACGCGTACCGAGCATCTGGCGGCTGAAGATACCTTTTGTCTGCAATTAAACAAACCGG
Organism: Pseudomonas sp. HP_08; assembly: GCF_055284095.1. Classification (NCBI taxonomy): domain Bacteria; kingdom Pseudomonadati; phylum Pseudomonadota; class Gammaproteobacteria; order Pseudomonadales; family Pseudomonadaceae; genus Pseudomonas; species Pseudomonas sp. HP_08. The sequence continues at coordinate 35,766 of NZ_JBTOQC010000011.1, forward strand.
CCTTTATCAAGCTGTTCGCCTTGTCGACCTGCTTTCGCGACTTTGCCTTGCGCGGGGTCAGCAGCCTGCTCGATCAGGTCAACCTGCAGGTTCAGCAGCAGGCGGCGCAAACCCTTGGCACCCAGTATTCGCTCAATACCCGGCTCGGCGAATTGGCCATGCGTCATCCGGTGATGTGCAGCGCCGACACGCCAATGCGCGAAGCGGTCAAGCTGATGCATGAACAGCAGGTCGGCAGCATCGTGATCGTCGATGAGCAACAAGCGCCGCAAGGGATTTTCACCCTGCGCGACCTGCGCGAAGCCGTCGCCGATGTGAATGCCGACTTCAGCCACGGCATTGCCCGCTTCATGAGCCCGTCGCCGTTTTACCTGAGCCCCGACGCCAGCGCCTTCGATGCAGCCATCGCCATGACCGGCCGGCACATCGCACACGTGTGCCTGGTACGCGACGGACGGTTGTGCGGCGTGGTGTCCGAGCGCGACCTGTTCTCTTTGCAACGGGTCGATCTGGTGCACCTGGCGCGCACTATCCGCAATGCACCACGTATCGAAGCGTTGGTGCATTTGCGTGGCGATATCGTGCAACTGGTCGACCGGATGCTGGCCCACGGCGCGTCGTCGACGCAGATCACCCAGATCATCACCTTGCTCAACGATCACACGGTGTGCCGGGTCATCGAGCTGACCCTGGAAGAAAAAGGCGATCCGGGCGTGCCGTTCAGCTGGCTGTGCTTCGGCAGCGAAGGCCGCCGTGAACAAACCCTGCACACCGATCAGGACAACGGCATCCTCTTCGAAGCGCAGGATGCAAGGCAGGCCGCCGAGATACGTGAGCTTCTACTGCCGATTGCCGAGCGCATCAACCAGAGCCTGGCGCTGTGCGGCTTTACCTTGTGCAAGGGCAATATCATGGCCGGCAACCCGGAGCTGTGCCTGTCGCGCAGTGAATGGGCGCGGCGCTTTTCGGCGTTTATTCGTGAAGCGACACCGGAAAACCTGCTGGCCTCAAGTATCTATTTCGACCTGCGCGTGGTCTGGGGCGATGAAAGCGGCGGCGACAGCCTGCGCCGCGGCATTCTCGATCAAGTGGCCGACAACCGCTTGTTCCAGCGCATGCTGGCCGACAACGCCCTGCGCCACCGCCCGCCGGTGGGGCGTTTCAAGGATTTCGTGCTGGCGCGTAAAGGCAGCGACAAGGACACGCTGGACCTCAAGACCGAAGGCCTGACCCCGTTCGTCGACGGCGCGCGGCTGCTGGCGCTGGCCAATGGTATTGAAGCGATCAATACCCTGGAGCGCCTGCGCCAGTTGGTGGAGCGCGAAGTCATCGACCCGCTCGACGGCGCTGCCTATGAGGAGGCTTACCATTTCATCCAGCAGACGCGCATGCAGCAGCACCAGTTGCAAAGCCGGCAGAACCTGCCGTATTCCAACCGCATCGACCCCGACACCCTGAACCATCTGGACCGGCGTATCCTGCGTGAATCGTTCCGCCAGGCCCAGCGCCTGCAAACCAGCCTGACCCTGCGATATCAGTTATGAACCTGTTCCAATGGCTACGCCCACGCAGTAGAAAAACGCCGCTGAATGACGATCAGCAACGGCGCCTGGCGGCCCTGCCGGCCTGTGCGCCGCTCAACGAGCAGCCGTTGCGCCAGCAGCGCTGGGTGGTGCTCGACCTGGAAACCAGCGGGCTGAACATGAACCGCGACCAGGTGCTGTCGATTGGCGCGGTGGTCATCGAAGACGGCGCCATCGACCTCGGTCAGCAGTTCGAATGCACCATCCAGCGCGTCGACCATCAGCTGAGCCCCGCCGTGCTGATCCATGGCCTGGCGCCCAGTGTGATCGCCGCTGGCAGTGAGCCGGTCGAGGCATTGCTGGACTTCATGGCGTTTCTGGGCGACAGCCCGGTGCTGGCCTTTCATGCACCGTTCGACCAGCACATGCTGGCCCGCGCGCTCAAGGACAGCCTGGACTACCGCTTGCAGCACCCGTTTTTCGATGTGGCCGACATCGCGCCGATGCTTTGCGAACAGGTCAACCTGCGCCAGGCCGGGCTGGACGACTGGACCCGGCATTTCGGCCTGCATGCCGAAGAGCGCCACCATGCCAGCGCCGATGCGCTGGTGACTGCCGAACTGGCGCTGATTCTGTTCAGCCACGCCCGCCGCCAACAGCTCGACAGCCCCGCGCGGCTGGAACAGGCTTTAGGCCAATGGCGCCGACGCAAACAATCCCACTCGTTCTGACCTGAAGACACGCCTGTGATGGCAGGCGACAAACGTCGATTGCCAGCGTTATGGCGCTCTGCCAGAATCGCGAATAATTCTCGTTATTTAACGCATCCGTGTTTGGGGCCTTTCGTGTCGTCAGTCCAAAACCCTCACCGCGACATCGTCGGCGCGTTGTACCGCGACCATCGCGGCTGGTTGCTGACCTGGCTGCGGCGTAATGTTGCCTGCCCGCAACGCGCCGAAGACCTCAGCCAGGACACCTTCGTGCGCCTGCTCGGCCGCGACGAACTCAAGGCTCCCAACCAGCCGCGCGCGTTTCTGGCCGCCGTCGCCAGAGGCTTGTTGTTCGACCATTTCCGCCGTGCCGCGCTGGAACAGGCCTGGCTCGACGAACTCGCGCAGTTGCCACTGGCAGAGCATCCCTCGCCGGAAGAACAACACCTGATTCTGGAAGACCTCAAGGCCATTGATGCGATACTCGCCACGCTGTCGAGCAAGGCTCGCGCCGCTTTCTTGTATAACCGCCTGGACGGCATGGCGCATGCCGAGATCGCCGAACGCCTGGGCGTTTCGGTCTCCAGAGTCCGCCAGTACCTGGCACAGGCCATGCGCCAGTGCTATGTCGCCCTGTATGGCGAGCCGACCTGAGATGAGTGTTTCTTCGCGCCCGGTCCCCGCCCACGTGCTGGAGGCGGCCATCGCCTGGCAACTGAGCCTGGACTGCGCCGCCGAAGATGCAGCCGAGCGCAAGGACTTCGCCCATTGGCTGGGCGCCTGCGAAGAACATGCGCGGGCCTGGAGCCAGCTGGGCATGGTCAACCAGCGTTTCGAGCTGCCGGCCGGCCCTGCACGGCGGGCCTTGCAGCAATCGCCCGGCACGCTGCGCAAGCGCATCGGCAAATTCGGCGGGGGGCTGGCCAGCCTGTGCCTGGCCGCAGGATTGGCGTTGTTTGTCGGCGACCGTTACCTGCCTATCGATTACTGGCTGGCCGATCAACGCACCGCCACCGGCGAACAGCGCAGCCTGCGTCTGGCCGATAACACGCTGGTGCGCCTCAACACCCACAGCGCCATCGATGTGCGTTTCGATGACAAGCAACGCCGCGTGATCCTGCGTGACGGTGAAATTCTGGTCGAGACCGCCAGCCACGATGACCCGCGCCCGTTCATCGTCGAAAGCCGTGACGGCAAGATGCGCGCACTGGGTACGCGCTTTCTGGTGCGCCGCGAAACCGAGGGCACGCGCTTGAGCGTGCTGCAATCGGCGGTGGCTGCCACTCCCCGGCGCAACACCACCGAACAGGTATTGCGCGAAGGCCAGCAGGTGCTGTTGAAAGCCGACGGGCTCGGGCCGCTGCTGACGCTGCCGGCCGGCAGCGATGCCTGGGTGCGCGGCATGCTGGTGGTCGACAACGTGCGCCTGGGCGACCTGCTCGCCGAACTCAGCCGTTACCGGCCCGGCTATCTGGGCGCCGATGAACAGGTCGCCGACCTGCGCATTACCGGCAGCTTCCCGCTGGCCGACACCGACCTGGCCCTCAAGGCGTTGCTGCCGACCCTGGCGGTGCGCATCGAACAGCACACGCCGTGGTGGACCCGCGTCGAGCCGCGCGAAGAGGCCCAGCCCGGCGCCACGGCAAAACCCTGAAACATCTTTAGCCCTGTCACTTGTGTAACCTCGTGCGGCTTAGCAACATTCAGGACTGCATCGGTCCGCCGTCGGGAACCCTTATGAAAAGCCACACCGTGCGCCGCTGGTCGTTCGTGCATACCTGGAGCAGCCTGATCTGTACGCTGTTTCTGTTGATGCTCGCCATCACCGGCCTGCCGCTGATTTTCCATCATGAAATCGATCACCTGCTCGGTGATGCACCGGCCTTTCGCGAGATGCCGGCCGACACGCCGCACCTGAACCTGCAACAACTGGTCGAGGCCGCCCAGGCGCATCGTCCAGGTGAGGTCATGCAGTACCTGGGCTGGGACGAGGACGACCCCAACGGCGTGCTGGCCATCACTGCCGCCACGGCGGGCACCGATCCCAACCTGTCGCACACCTTCGCCCTCGATGCGCGCACCGGCGAAGCGCTGGAAACGCCGTCGGCCAACGGCGGCTTCATGATGGTCATGCTGCGCCTGCATGTGGACATGTACGCCGAGCTGCCGGGCAAATTGCTGTTGGCGTTCATGGGCCTGCTGTTCGTGGTGGCGATTGTCTCGGGCACCGTGCTGTACGCGCCGTTCATGCGCAAACTGGGCTTTGCCAGCGTGCGGGTCGACAAATCGCCGCGCACCCGCTGGCTCGACCTGCACAACCTGATCGGCATCGTGACCCTGACCTGGGTGCTGGTGGTCGGCATTACCGGAGTGATCAGCGCCTGCGCCGACCTGTTGATCGCCTCATGGCGCAACGACGCGCTGGTGAGCATGATCGCGCCGTACCGCGACGCCCCGCCGCTGACCGAACGCGCCCCGGCCGATAACCTGCTGAATATCGCCCAAGCCACCGTACCGGGCATGACCCCGGACTTCATCGCCTTCCCCGGCACACGCTTTTCCAGCGAGCACCATTACGCGGTGTTCATGAAGGGCAACACGCACCTGACCTCGCACCTATGGACGCCGGTGCTGATCGACGCCAAAACCCTGAATGTCACCGCCGTGATCGCAAGGCCGTGGTACATGGACGCGCTGGCCATGTCGCAACCGCTGCATTTCGGCGACTACGGCGGCATGCCGATGAAGATTCTCTGGGCGGTGCTGGATGTGCTGACGATTATCGTGCTGGGCAGCGGCCTGTACCTGTGGTGGGTCAAGCGCCGCGCCAGCCGCGTGACGGTGCAGGTGACGGCATGAGCCAGCCCTCGACCCTGTGGAAAACCTTCGCCGCGCCGACCTGGATCGCCCTGCTCACCGCCATAGGCCTGTTCGCTGCGTTGCTCGGCGACGGCATCTGGGATGTGCCGGTGTGGCTGGGCATGGGGATTGCGGCGGTGCTCAGCATCAAGGGCCTGCTGAAACGCAAGCGGCGCTGACGCAGGCGTTGCGAACATTGCGCGGCCGTGTGCCGCTGTCTAGTCTATGGGCCTGTCCCAATCGAGGAACACGCATGTCAGCGCCCACCATGACCCTGTATTTCAATCCGGCTTCGCCGTTTGCCCGCAAGGTGGTCATTCTGCTTCATGAGACCGGGCAACTGGACAGGGTCCAGTTGCAGCCGACGGTGCTGACCCCGGTCAACCCCTCGACCGAACTCAACCATGACAACCCGGCCGGCAAGATCCCGGCGCTGCGTCTGGCCGACGGTAATATCATCCATGACAGCCGGGTGATTCTCGATTACCTCGATTACCAGCATGTCGGTAATCCGTTGATCCCCCGCGAAGGCTCGGCGCGCTGGCGGCGCCTGACCCTGGCCTCGCTGGCCGATGCCCTGCTCGATGCTGCCTTGCTGATCCGCTATGAAACTGCCCTGCGCCCCAAGGAGCTGCACTGGCCGCTGTGGCTGGACAACCAGCAGAGCAAGATCGAACGCGCCCTGGCCTATTTCGATCAGGAAGCAATCACCGAACTCAGCGCTCCACCGTTCGACATCGCCGCCATCAGCGTTGCCGCTGCGCTGGGTTATCTGGATTTCCGCCAGCCCGACCTCAACTGGCGCAGCAGCTACCCGCGCCTGGCCAACTGGTATTTCGAGGTCAGCCAACGGCCTTCGATGCAGGCCACCCAGCCCGCTTGAGTGCGCGACCTGCTGCCGGCGGCGGTGCCGGCAGCAGGTTGACGATGTGCGCCAGCAGGCATCGGGCCAGGCGCTGTTCCTGGCGCAATAACGACTCTTCTTTCATTGCGGCTCTCCGGCATCAGGCTTGGCGTTGATCCCTGGTGCAATCGAGTACCAGTCCAGTTTGCGGGTCAGCACCATGAACACGCCCAGCAGCCCGAACAGCAACAACGAGCCCATCAGCAAGGCGTAGTCTTCGGCACTCAGCAAGCCGTAGAGCAAGCCGTACAGTGCCGCCAGCCCCGCCGCAAAACCCAGCCCCTGCAGCACGCCGCGCAATACATGGCTGACATAGAAGCCGATCAGCAACACACAACCGCCCGCCGACAACAGATACGCCATGGCAAAACCCAAGTGCTCTGACAGCGACAGCAGCATCAGGTAGAACAGCGCCAGCGCGGCACCGACCAATGCATATTGCACCGGGTGCACGGCCATGCTCTTGAGCACCTCGAACAGAAAGAAGCCGGCAAAGGTCAGGGCAATGAACAGCAGCGCATATTTGATTGCCCGGTCGCTTTTCAGGTACTGATCCACCGGATCGATGAAACTCACACCAAAGCTGCGGCTTTGCAGTTCGCCGCACTGCTCGCTCAGCAGGCAACTGCTCAGCGCCTGTTCAAGGTTGGTCGAGAAGAATGTTGCCTGCCAGGTCGCGGTGAAACCTTCGGCAGAAATTTCCCGCTGGGTCGGCAGGTAGTTACCGATAAAGCTGGGGTGCGGCCAGTCGGCGGCCAGTTGTACCTGGCTGGACTTGCCAATCGGGGTGATGTTCAGCTTGCCGGTGCCTTGCAGGTTCAGGTCGAAGGCAAAGTCCAGACGTGCCGCTTGCTTGCCATCCAGCACCGGCAAATCGGCGCTGACACCCTCACCCAGGCGCGCTACCCGTGTACCGGGCTCGAACTCAAGACTCTGGCCATTGAGTTGCAGCTTCAGGGCATTTTCGATACCGCGTACATCACTGATGCCGACGGCCAGAAACGGGCGGTCAAAGCTGTAGTCTTCAAAGCCATCTTCCAGACCGAACTTCTCGGGCAACTCGAAGTGCCCCTTGATCTTGCTGTCGGCATGGAACAACCGCGCTTCATAGATTCCCCGTGCGCGCAGCTCGGTGCGTACCTTGCCATCAAGTTCGAAGCGCTCCGGCAGAAAGTACAAAGAACCGCGCTCCAGACCGGTTTCAAGATAACGCTCGTCGGTCTTCTCCCGGGTTTTCCACACCCGCACGGTCTTGCGATACGGCACCACTACCAACGGCCCGCTGACGTGCTGGCTGTAACTGGAACTGCGCGCAATATCATCCAGCACACCATCACGCTGCGCCTGCCGCTCACTGATCAGACCGCCGATCATCAACAGCGGAATCAACAACAGCAGGATCAACAACGCGATCATGCCCAACTTCATTGCCAGACTTCGATTCATGGGGACTCTCCCGTGTTTGCTATGGGGAAAGTCTGCAGGCGCCGTGTGGAGCGATGATGGGGGGAATGTGGAGATTGTGTGGGAAATGTCTGAGTGATCAGAAGTCCTTGCCTAATCAATTGGCGCGTCTGGACGGTTAGGGGATGATGCACCTCCTGACCCGGTCGGGACTTTTTCCAGGCGCCAAAAAGCAAAAACCCCGCAGCTTGGCGGGGTTCTTACTCTGGTACACGGGCACGACTGGCGCTAACCAGAAAACCCGCGTTTCGCGAGCGACGATAGTAGAAAACCAACAAGCTGACAAGGGACTTCATGCTTTCTCACCTGACCGCACCCCGCCTCAAGACGCTAGAGACGTTCTTTGTCACCAAGACTGAAAGCGACCTGTTTGGCTGCTATGCCTGGACTCAGGCCGTTGGCTCTGCATTGTTGCCGATACTTGGCGATCTGGAGGTTAGCCTGCGTAATGCCCTGCATCGGGGGTTATCACAATACTATGGCGGTATGGACAGCTTCGAATGGATGCTTAAAACGAGGCCAAATCCTGCAAATGCAAGAGCTCATACTTACTGGCACAAGCTGAAAACGAATACCTGCGACGAGGTTCAAAGAGCTGTCGACAAGATCGAAAAACGTAAGGGCAAAGGCAAGGCAAGTATTGATGACATCATTGCCAAGGTTTCATTTGGCTTTTGGGAAACGATCATCAAGGGCCTGAAGCACTCTTCGCATCCTGCGGGGATGCAGGCAAGCGTAATGAGGGTGGCTTTTCCAAACGCTCCGGATCTTGCACATACGCCTTACCGCTATTCAGCATTCGTCAATCGGATAGCCAATCTGTTGTACCAGGTACGCGATGTTCGAAACCGCATTGGCCACCACGACCAGATATGGAGAACGCCTGAGTTCGATGCTCATGGCAACCTCGGCTTCATTCCACGTCGACCACGCCAGACCATAAACAGCCTGAAGCTCTTGGCCGATAGGGTTGCCTGGCTTGCAGGGTGGATCGATCCACGCATTACTGACTACATCAAAGCATCTGATCACTGGTGGTCGCTACAAGCATTGCTGACCAAGGATGCATTGGTTGTATACCGAAAAAACAGCGGCAAGACCGGCACCTATGAAGCGGTGCTGCGCTCATCGCCGCGTCTGTGCGTTGAAGCCTGGCCTATGTGGAGCCCGCAAACGCCCAAGCGGGTGCACAAAATGAACCATCGCAGAATCACCAAAGCTGTTTACTACTGATGACTGCGCATTTTGGGCTGAAAATCTGCTTTGCAACGTAGCATCATCGTGATGGCTGACACGTCGTAAAAGCGGCCGGTGTCAGGGCAACCACACACTCACCAACACACCGCCCTCGGCATTTTCGATGCGCAATTGCCCGCCGTGCAACTGCACCACTTCGGCCACGAAGTTGAGTCCCAGCCCGGTGCTTTTGCGCCCGGTGTGCGGGCGTGGCAGCGAATAGAAGCGCTCGCATAAACGCGCCAGGGCGTAGTCGGGAATCGCCTCGCTGTGGTTGAACAGGGTCAGCTGGATGCCATCGTCCTGGCGTTCGGCGCTCAGGCGCAAGGTGCCGCCGAGCGGGGTGAAGTCCAGGGCGTTGTCGAGCAGGTTGGCCAGCGCCTGTTGCAGCAGAAAGCGCTCGCCGTGCAGACACAGCGCCCGGTCGATGCGTTGTTCAACGGTCAGTTGCAGACGCTCGAGCGCCACATTGCGGGCCCCCAGCAGTTCCTCGATCAGTGCAGCCAGCGGTATCGCCACCCGCTCTTCCAGTTCCTGGCGCTGTTCGACCATGGCCAGGTTCAGCAGCCGTTCGATCAGTTGCTGCATGCGCTGGCTTTCGTTCTGGATATTGCTCGCAAAGCGCTGGCGCTGGGGCGCGGGCATGTCGTCCTGGAGCAGTTCGGCGGCGCCGCGAATGGCCGCCAGCGGGCTTTTCAGTTCGTGGGTCAGCGTGTGTACATAGCGCTCGACATAGGCCTTGCCTTCAAGCTGGGTGCGCATGTACTCCACGGCGGTGGATAACTGCTCCAGCTCACCGCCACGGTAGTGCGGCAGCTCGGCGCGCTGGCCTTCGCTGACCGCCTGGGCATAACGGGTCAGGCGGCGCAGCGCCGAGCTGAGCCACCACGAAAACAGCGCGCCCATCAGCAAGCCCAGCACCATCAGCCCGCCGCCGTACCACAGCAGGCGGCGCTCGGCGCGGTCGACATACGGTTGCAGCGAGCTGTTGGGCTTGGCCACGGTGACCACGCCGATAATCGCGCCTTTATCGAGAATCGGTGCGCCAACGTGCATCACCGACGAGTTGGAGTCTTCGGGATCGCTGCGGGTCGAGCGCGCACCGTACTCACCGCGCAGGGTCAGGAAGACATCGTTCCAGCGCGAGTAATCCTCGCCCACGGCAAGGCCTGCCGAGTCGAGCAGCACGATGCCGCGGGCGTCGGTGACATAAATGCGGTTGTTGACCTTTTTCTTGCGCAACTCCCAGATCGTCGCCTCGGGCTCGCGCAGGCCGTAGTCCTTGAGCACCTCGTTAAAGCGGCTCTGGCCCAGCGTGCCCTTGCGCACATCGTCCTGAAAGATTTCCGCCAGCAGGTTGGCGGTGTCGACCAGGGTTTCTTCGGTCGACTGGCGCACACCGGGGCGCACTTCCTTCATCACTGTGCTGAGCACGAAATACCCGGTCAGGGCGATGAACACCGCATACACCAGAAAAATCCGGATACTCAGCGACATTCAGCTGTGCCCTGGGCTGAAGCTGTAACCGATGCCGCGATGGGTCTGGATCGGCTCCGCCTCGGCCGCCACCAGTCGCAGCTTGGCGCGCAGGCTCTTGATGTGGCTGTCGATACTGCGCTCATAGCCGGCATCGCAGGCAATGCCCAGCGCATCGAGCAATTGTTCGCGGCTGAACACCCGCTCCGGTTGCTCCAGCAGGCATTGCAACAGGCGAAACTCGTGGCGGGTCAGGCTCAGCGGCTGGCCGCGATAACTGATCTGCACGCGCTCAAGATCCAGCTGGAACAGCCCGTAGTCTGCGGCGGCAACAGGCGCTGCGGCTTCACGCGGCAGCATGCGCTTGAGAATCGCCTTGACCCGTGCGGCGACTTCACGCGGGCTGAACGGCTTGACCACATAATCGTCGGCGCCGATTTCCAGGCCCACCACGCGGTCGATTTCGGCATTGCGTGCGGTGAGGAACATCACCGGCACATCGCTGAAGCGACGCAGTTGCTTGCAGGCCTCGAAACCGGTGATGTCCGGCAGGCCGACATCGAGAATGATCAGGTCGGCCGGTGTCTGCCGCTGATGCTCTACAGCGGCCTGGCCCAGCTCCAGCCAGGCGGTGGTAAAGCCCTCGCTGTGCAGGGCATAGATCAGGGTGTCGGCAATCGCGACTTCGTCTTCGACAATCAGAATATGCGGCATGGCATCCAGGCCCGTGAGCGATGGCGAAACGGTGCGCGATTGGCCACCAATCGTCAATCAGCAATCGGGCTTGTCAGCGGTATAGCGGCGCGCCGGATTGACGGCGGCATCGAACTCGCGCAACGCCTTGGCGCCGATCAGCAGCGGATAGTTGAAGTGGCTGCGATCCACCAGGTTCACCTCCACCGTGCGCTGCTCCTTGCCCAGGCACAGTTGCAACTCGATCACCGGACGCTTGGCCGCTTCGACGCCGCCCTCGTCTTCATCGTCCTCGTCGGCACGGCCCTTGATCTTGCTGATGCGCGCCAGCTTGTGCTCGAACACCTTGTTGCTCGCGCCTTCGGTGGCCAGACGGAAGCGTACCCATTGCTCGCCGTCGCGCTTGAACAGCTCGATGTCCTTGGCCGACAACGAAGCGGTCACCGCTCCCGTGTCCATCTTGGCCTTGAAGGTCTCGCCGACCTCGGGCACCTTGATGTTCTCGTAACGACCGTAAAGGGTCGGATCGGCGGCCATGGCAGGCAACGCCAGCAGGGACAACAGCGCCAGAACAGTCTTCACGCGATGGACTCCTCACAATGTCGGCGCCCGATTGGCGCCCGGTTTTAGACAGCGCAACGGCGCTTGGTTCGCAGCCCCTGGCTTACGAAACATCTGTAAGCACCTGTGTCGTTGGCGCGTTCAGCCAGGCTATCTATCATAGGCACACCACAAACTCCCAGAGATTGCTATGCGCCGCGCCCTTACCGGCTGTTTCGTGACCCTGCTGTTGCTGATCAATACCCTGGTGCTGATCGGCCCCTTGCTGGTATTCGCCCTGTTCAAGCTGATCTTTCAAGGCAACATGCGCGACCAGTGTTCGGCCGCGGTGATGTGGATCGCCGAGACCTGGGCCGAGGTCAACAAATGGATTTTCGCCGCCACCCTGCCCACGCAGTGGGACATTCGCGGCAATGCCGATTTACGCACCGACACCTCGTATCTGGTGGTCAGCAATCACCAGTCGTGGGTGGATATTCCGGCGCTGATCCAGACCTTCAACCGGCGCACGCCGTTCTTCAAGTTCTTCCTGAAAAAGGAGCTGATCTGGGTGCCGTTCCTGGGTCTGGCCTGGTGGGCGCTGGATTACCCGTTCATGAAGCGCTACAGCAAGGCGTTTCTGGCCAGGCACCCCGAACTCAAGGGCCAGGACCTGAAAATCACCCAGGCCGCGTGCGAGCTGTTCAAGCGCCAGCCGGTGACCATCGTCAATTACCTGGAAGGCACACGCTTTACCCCGGCCAAGCATGCAGCGCAGCAATCGCCATATCAGTACCTGCTCAAGCCCAAGGCCGGCGGCGTGGCCTTCGTGCTGGCGGCGATGGGTGAACAGCTCGATGCGATTCTGGACGTGACGGTGGTGTATCCCGACGCAAAAATTCCGGGTTTCTGGGATCTGCTCTGTGGCCAGGTGCCGAAGGTAATCATCGACATCCAGACCCGCGAGCTGGCGCCTGAACTGTGGCAAGGCGACTACGAGAACGACCCGGTATTTAGGGCGAAGGTACAGGAATGGGTTAACCGGTTGTGGGTCGAGAAGGACGAGCGGATTCGCAAGATTCGCGACTGAAACGCGGTTGATTGTGGGAGGCAGCTCTGCTGGCGATCGGCTGCGTTAGCAGTCGTAAATTTTCAGCGCTTTGCAGATTTCTGTGAGCGCTTCGCACTCAATCGCGGGCAGAGCCCCCTCCCACATCAGGTATTGCAGCGCCTGAGGCGTTACGCCGCGCTAAACAGTTTGTGCGGGTCGATGACGAATTTCTTCGGTACGCCGGCATCGAACTCGCCGTAGCCGGCCGGGGCCTGATCCAGGCTGATGACCTGCACGCCCACCACATCGGCGATGTTGATACGGTCCCACATGATCGCCTGCATCAACTGGCGGTTGTACTTCATCACCGGCGTCTGCCCGGTGTGGAAGCTGTGCGACTTGGCCCAGCCCAGGCCGAAGCGGATGCTCAGGGCGCCCTGCTTGGCAGCGGCATCGACCGCACCCGGATCGTCGGTCACGTACAGGCCGGGGATACCGATCTTGCCGGCCACGCGCACCACACCCATCAACGAGTTGAGTACGGTAGCAGGCGCTTCGGCCTTGACGCCCTCGTGACCATGGCCACGCGCTTCGAAGCCCACGGCGTCAACCGCGCAATCGACTTCCGGCTCGCCCAGCAAGGCGGCAATCTGTTCGTGCAACGGGGTGTCGGTGGACAGGTCGGCAATCTCGAAGCCCTGCGCCTTGGCATGCGCCAGACGCACCGGGTTGACGTCACCGACGATCACCACCGCCGCGCCCAGCAGGCGCGCCGACGCCGCCGCAGCCAGGCCGACCGGGCCCGCCCCTGCGATGTACACCGTGCTGCCTGGGCCAACGCCGGCCGTTACGGCACCGTGGTAACCGGTGGGCAGAATGTCGGACAGGCAGGTCAGGTCGCGGATTTTCTCCATCGCGCGGTCGCGGTCCGGCAGCTTGAGCAGGTTGAAGTCGGCGTATGGCACCAGCACGTACTCGGCCTGGCCACCGACCCAGTCGCCCATGTCGACATAGCCGTAAGCGCCGCCGGGACGGGCCGGGTTGACGGTCAGGCATACGCCGGTATGTTGTTCCTTGCAGGAGCGGCACAGGCCGCAGGCGACGTTGAATGGCACCGACACCAGGTCGCCGATTTTCAGGTTCTCGACGCCGCTGCCCTTCTCGATCACCTCACCGGTAATCTCGTGCCCCAGCACCAGGCCCACCTGTGCGGTGGTACGGCCGCGCACCATGTGCTGGTCCGAGCCGCAGATATTGGTGGAGACCACCCGCAAAATAACCCCGTGCTCGATCTTGCGACCCCGCGGGTCCTGCATTTTCGGATAGTCGATCTTCTGTACTTCGACCTTGCCAGCGCCGAGATAAACCACACCGCGATTTCCAGACATGCATGTCACCTCTATTAGTTGTTGTTAACGAGGGGTGTCGCTTGCTGACAAGGATGCGCTGAATCGAGCAGGGAATTTTCAGTGACACCGCCCTCAGCTATTCCAAAAACGACAACGGCACAGATTAGTCGTTAATTGGCAGCTGAGCGCGACAACAAGATCAGAGCACCACCGTACGGTTGGCGTTGAGGAACACGCGGCGCTCGATGTGATAACCGATGGCGCGGGCCAGGGTCAGGCACTCGATGTCGCGGCCCTTGGCGATCAGGTCTTCGGGGTAATGCGCGTGGTCGACCACCTCGACGCCCTGGGCGATGATCGGGCCTTCATCCAGGTCGTTATTGATGTAGTGCGCCGTGGCACCGACCATTTTCACGCCCTTGTTATAGGCCTGATGGTACGGCTTGGCGCCCTTGAAGCCGGGCAGCAGCGAGTGGTGGATATTGATCGCCTTGCCGTCCAGCTTGCGGCACAGGTCCGGCGACAGCACTTGCATGTAGCGGGCAAGAATCACCAGCTCCGCGCCCGACTCTTCGATCACCTGCCAGACTTTGGCTTCCTGGCCGGGCTTGTCGTTGGGGTCCAGCGGAAAACAGTGATAAGGAATCGAATGCCAGGCCGCCAGCGGTTCGAGGTCGGGATGGTTGGACACCACCGCGACCACGTCCATCGACAACTGGTTGATGCGCTGGCGGTACAGCAAATCGTTGAGGCAGTGATCGGCCTTGGAGACCATGATCACCACTTTGGGCCGATAGGCCGGCGCGGTCAGCTCGAAGAGCATGCCAAAGGCGGCACCGCGTTCGGCCAGGCCTTCGCGAAAGCCGGCCTCGTCGAAGTCTTTGGGCTGGCGGAATTCGACCCGGATGAAAAAGCGGCCGGACAACCGGTCATCGAACGAATGGTGCTCGGTGACATAGCAGCCCTGCTCGAACAGATAGCGGGTCACCGCATCCACCGTGCCCAGCACGCTGGGGCAATCGGCGGTCAAAATCCATGTATCGGGGGCGCGGCTCATAAGTCATCCCTCTGGTTCAGAGCTATACAACCGTCGTAGGAGCGCGCTTGCCCGCGACTGAGCGCGAAGCGCTCACAAAAATCTATGAAACGCCACAAATTTACGACTGCTAACGCAGCCGGTCGCCGGCAAGCGGGCTCCTACAGGTCAGGCCTTGATACCCAAACCATATTCGGCGGTTGCGTCCTGCAGCCACAGCCACCAGTAGTCCGAGAAGCTGCGGCGTACCAGCAACTCCCAGGTGTCTTCGCTCGGGCGGCGGATCACCAGTTGCGACTTGGCAAACACGGTACCGACCGCCTTGCCCACCGGAAACTTGCTCGGGTGTACGTCGTAGCTGGTGGATTTTTGCAGCACCTCGCGCACGTTGGGGCCGCTCAGTTCCAGCACCGACCAGCCGCCGCTGACGTTGACGATCGCGATGTGCAGGCCGTCCAGTGCTTCGCGCAGTTTGCGCTCGGCCTCGAACTCTTCGCCGCTCGGCACGATCAGCACCCACTCATCCGGGCCCAGCCATTGCAGCGAGCGCTCGCCGTCGATCACCAGGCCCAGCGCGCCCGGCAGCTCAAGGCCCAGGGCCTTGTGCACGCCAGCGGCAAATGCCGGGTCATGGCCATCGCCACGCAGGGTCAGGTGACCCAGCAGCTTTTTCTCGCGCAGCACCACACCGGGATTGGTGTGGCCCTTGCCGACCAGCTTGTCGAAGCCTGCATGAAACAGCGGCGACTCGGCCTTGGCGCCGGTGGCTGGACGTTGTTGGTAGACGTTGACTGTAGTCATGACGCACCTGTAATCAATTCTGTTGTACGACCCAAAATGCTGCCTTTATCGTAGGACCGGCTTCAGCCGGGAAAGCCGTTATGCGGCGTCTGCTTCCCGGCTGAAGCCGGTCCTACGGTGCAGATCACTCCACGTTCTGCCGCTCGTTCTTCGGATCGAAGAACACCGAAGACACGATCTCGGCCTCAATCACGCTGCCATCGGCCAGCGGCGCATAGACCTTCTCGCCCAGGCGGTTGATGCCGCCCTTGACCACGGCCAGGGCAAACGAATAGCCCAGCGAGTTGTGCGCGTAGCTGGAGGTCACGTGACCGACCATCTTCATCGGAATCTTCTGGTTCGGGTCGAACACCAGTTGCGCGCCTTCCGGCAGCCAGCGTTTCGGGTCCACAGGCTTGAGGCCGACCAGTTGCTTGCGCTGCTCGCGCACGCAGTCTTCACGGTTCATGCCGCGCCAGCCGATCCACGAGAACGGCTTGGTGCGGCCGACGCACCAACCCATGTTCAGGTCGTCGGGGGTCATCGAAGCGTCATTGTCCTGGCCGACGATGATGAAGCCCTTCTCGGCACGCAGCACGTGCATGGTCTCGGTGCCGTACGGGGTCAGGTTGTACTTTTTGCCGGCCTCGGCAATTTTTTCCAGGACACCCATGGCGTAGTCGGCCTGAATGTTGACCTCGTACGACAGCTCGCCGGTGAACGAGATACGGAACACCCGCGCCGGCACACCGCCGACCTGGCCTTCTTTCCAGGTCATGAACGGGAACGCTTCACGGCCCAGATCGATGTCGCTCACTTCAGCCAGCAGCTTGCGGCTGTTGGGGCCCGACAGGGTCAGGGTCGCCCAGTGGTCGGTCACCGAGGTGAAGTACACCTTCAGTTCCGGCCATTCAGTCTGGTGGTACAGCTCCAGCCACTGCAGGACGCGGGCGGCGCCACCGGTAGTCGTCGTCATTACAAAATGATTGTCAGCGACGCAGGCGGTCACGCCGTCGTCGAAGACCATGCCGTCTTCCTTGCACATCAGGCCGTAACGCGCCTTGCCCACGTCGAGCTTGGTCCAGGCGTTGGTGTAGATACGGTTGAGGAACTCACGCGAATCCGGGCCCTGAATGTCAATCTTGCCCAGGGTCGAGGCGTCGAGCAGGCCGACGCTGTCGCGCACGGCCTTGCATTCGCGGGCCACGGCGGCGTGCATATCTTCACCGTTTTTCGGGAAGTACCACGGACGCTTCCACTGGCCGACGTCTTCGAATTCGGCGCCATTGCGCACATGCCAGGCATGCAGCGCGGTGAAGCGCACCGGCTCGAAGATGTGCCCACAGTGCCGACCGGCTACGGCGCCGAAGGTCACCGGCGTGTAGTTGGGACGGAACATGGTGGTGCCCATCTCGGGGATGGTCACGTTCAGCGAGCGGGCGGCGATGGCCAGGCCGTTGACGTTGCCCAGCTTGCCCTGGTCGGTGCCGAAGCCCAGCGCGGTGTAGCGCTTGACGTGCTCGACCGACTCGAAGCCTTCGCGGGTCGCCAGTTCGATGGCCGCTGCAGTCACATCGTTTTGCAGGTCGACGAATTGCTTCGGCGCGCGCGCGGTGCCCTTTTCATGCGGCACCTGGAACAGCGCCACGGTCGGCTCTTCAGTGCGGTTCACAGCCTTGGGCAATACGCCTTCGACCACCTTGAAGCCGGTTTCGCTGGCCGCACGTACGCCGCCTTCAAAGCCATCGGCCAGGGCATCGCCCAGGCTGTAGACGCCGTTTATGCCGCCGACACACACACGCTTTTGCGGTGCTTCGCCGGGCACAAAACCCAGAATGTCTTCACGCCAGACCGGCTTGCCGCCCAGGTGCGAAGCCAGGTGAACCACCGGGCTGTAGCCGCCGGAGCTGGCGATCAGGTCAGCATCGAGCCACTCGCCGGGGCTGGTGACTTTCAGGCTTTTCAGGTCGATAGCGGCGACACGGGCACCGGTCACACGCTTGCTGCCACGCGCTTCGATGACGGCGCTGGAGGTCAGGATGCGCAGGCCCTTGGCCCGTGCCTCTTCGACCAGCGAGCCACGCGGGTTATGACGCGCATCGGCGATGGCAACCACTTGCAGACCGGCATCGAGCCAGTCCAGCGCCACGCGGTAGGCGTGGTCGTTGTTGGTCGACAGCACCAGTTTCTTGCCCGGCGACACGCCATAACGGCGCACATAGGTCGAGACCGCACCGGCGAGCATGTTGCCCGGAATATCGTTGTTGGCGTAGACCAGCGGACGCTCGTGCGTACCGGTGGCCAGCACCACACGGCCGGCGCGCACACGGTGTACGCGATGACGCACCTGGCCGATCGGGGCACGGTCACCGAGGTGATCGGTGAGGCGCTCGTGAATGGTCAGGAAGTTGTGGTCGTGGTAGCCGTTGACCGTGGCGCGTGGCAACAGGATCACGTTATCCAGGCCAGCCAGTTCGGCGACCACGCTGGCGACCCAGTCGGTCGCCGGCTTGCCATCCAGGCTTTCGCGGGTGTCGAGCAGGCTGCCGCCGAACTCTTCCTGTTCGTCCGCCAGAATCACCCGCGCACCGCTGCGGCCAGCCGCCAGCGCAGCAGCGAGACCCGCCGGGCCGGCACCGACCACCAGCACATCGCAATGCTGGTTGAAGTTGTCGTAGCGGTCCGGGTCGTTCTCGACCGGCGAGCGGCCAAGGCCGGCGGCCTTGCGGATGTACTTCTCGTAGGTCATCCAGAACGACTGCGGGTACATGAAGGTTTTGTAGTAGAAGCCCGGCGGCATCAGCTTGCCGCCGACCTTGCCGAGAATCCCCATCATGTCGGTGTTGACGTTCGGCCAGCCGTTGGTGCTGGCCGCCACCAGGCCTGCATACAGCGCCTGTTGCGTGGCACGCACGTTAGGAATCTGCGTGGCTTCGGTGGCGCCCAGTTGCAGCACCGCGTTGGGCTCTTCGGCGCCGGCGGCAAAGATGCCGCGTGGTCGCGAGTACTTGAAGCTGCGGCCAATCACGTCCACGCCGTTGGCGAGCAGCGCCGAGGCCAGGGAATCGCCGGCAAAGCCTTGATAGGTCTGACCGTTGAAGGTGAAGTGCAACACCTTGCTCCGGTCGATACGGCCGCCGTTGGGCAGTCGGTTGCTCTGGCTCATACCTTGTCTCCCTCGGCCGTGAACTGTGGCTTGGCGCCAATCGGATAGGTTTCGAGAATCTCGTAGGTCACGGTGTTGCGGGTGACGTTGAAGTACTGCCGGCAGCCGGCGGCGTGGTCCCACAGTTCGTGGTGAATGCCACGCGGGTTGTCACGGAAAAACATGTACTCGCCCCATTCCTGGTCGGAGCAGGTCGCGGGGTCCAGCGGGCGCGGAATGTGCGCTTGCCCTGAAGCGTGAAATTCCTCTTCGCTGCGCAGCTCGCCACAGTGAGGACAGAAGATATAAAGCATGTTCGAAATCCCCGTATCAGTGAGCGACAGCCGCAGCGCCGTGTTCGTCGATCAGCGCACCGTTATGGAAGCGATCGATGGAGAACGGTGCAGCCAGTGGGTGCATTTCGCCTTTGGCCAGGCTGGCGGCAAACACGTTGCCCGAGCCCGGCGTGGCCTTGAAGCCGCCGGTGCCCCAGCCGCAGTTGAAGAACATGTTCGGTACCGGCGTCTTGGAGATGATCGGGCAGGCGTCCGGCGTGGTGTCGACGATGCCGCCCCACTGGCGGTTCATGCGCACCCGCGACAGCACCGGGAACATCTCGACGATGGCCTGGATCGTGTGCTCGATCACCGGGTACGAACCGCGCTGGCCGTAGCCGACCCAGCTGTCGATACCGGCACCGATCACCAGGTCGCCCTTGTCGGACTGGCTGATGTAACCGTGTACGGCGTTGGACATGATCACGCTGTCGATAATCGGCTTGATCGGCTCGGAGACCAGCGCTTGCAGCGGGTGCGATTCGATCGGCAGGCGGAAACCGGCCAGCTTGGCCATGTGCCCGGAGTTACCGGCAGTGACCACGCCGACGCGCTTGGCGCCGATGAAACCCTTGGTGGTTTCGACGCCGATGCACACGCCGTTCTGCTTGCGAAAGCCGATGACTTCAGTCTGCTGGATCAGGTCGACGCCCAGGGCGTCGGCGGCACGGGCAAAGCCCCAGGCCACGGCGTCGTGACGGGCGACGCCGCCACGGCGTTGAACGGTGGCGCCGAGGATCGGGTAACGGGTGTTCTTCGAGCAATCGAGGTACGGAATCTCGCTGGCGACCTGCTCGGTGTTGAGCAGTTCGCCGTCCACGCCATTAAGGCGGTTGGCGCTGACCCGGCGCTCCGAGTCACGGATGTCCTGCAGGGTGTGGCACAGGTTGTACACGCCGCGCTGGGAGAACATCACGTTGTAGTTCAGGTCCTGCGACAGGCCTTCCCACAGTTTCATCGCGTGTTCGTACAGGTGCGCCGATTCGTCCCACAAGTAGTTGGAGCGCACGATGGTGGTGTTACGGGCGGTGTTGCCGCCGCCCAGATAACCTTTCTCGATCACCGCCACATTGGTGATGCCGTGTTCCTTGGCCAGGTAGTAAGCGGTGGCCAGGCCATGGCCGCCACCGCCGACGATGACCACGTCGTAGACCTGTTTGGGCGTTGGCGTGCGCCACATGCGCTGCCAGTTTTCGTGGTGGCTGAAAGAGTGCTTGAGAAGGCCGAAGCCTGAGTAACGATTCATTGAGGCGACTCCTGACTCAGCGGTAAACCGGGAAATCGGCGCACAGGGCGGCCACATGGCTGGCGACATTGGCCTCGACATCGGCATCGCCGAGGTTGTCGAGGATGTCGCAGATCCAGCCGGCCAGCTCGATGCACTGGGCTTCCTTGAAGCCACGGGTGGTGACGGCCGGGGTGCCGATGCGCAGGCCCGAGGTCACGAACGGCGATTGCGGGTCGTTCGGTACGGCGTTCTTGTTGACGGTGATGTGCGCACGACCCAGGGCGGCGTCGGCGTCTTTACCGGTCAGGCCCTGACGGATCAGGCTGACCAGGAACAGGTGGTTGTCGGTCCCGCCGGACACCACGTCGTAACCGCGGTCGATGAACACCTTGGCCATCGCCTGGGCGTTATTGATCACTTGTTGCTGGTAAACCTTGAAGCCTGGCTCCAGTGCCTCTTTGAAGCACACGGCCTTGCCGGCGATGACGTGCATCAGCGGACCGCCCTGGGCGCCGGGGAATACGGCGGCGTTGAGCTTTTTCTCGATGGTTTCGTTGGCACGCGCCAGGATCAGGCCGCCCCGTGGACCGCGCAGGGTCTTGTGGGTGGTGGTGGTGACCACATCGGCGTACGGCAGCGGGTTCGGGTACAGGCCGGCAGCGACCAGACCGGCCACGTGGGCCATGTCGACGAACAACAGGGCACCGACCTTGTCGGCGATTTCACGAAAGCGCGGGAAGTCCAGGGTCTTGGAATAGGCCGAGAAACCGGCAACGATCATCTTCGGCTGGTGCTCGACGGCCAGGCGCTCGACTTCGTCGTAGTTGATCAGCCCGGTGTCGTTGTCGATGCCGTACTGCACGGCGTTGTACAGCTTGCCCGAGGACGACACTTTAGCGCCGTGGGTCAGGTGACCGCCGTGGGCCAGGCTCATGCCCAGAATCGTGTCGCCGGCTTGCAACAGGGCCAGGTAAACAGCGGAGTTGGCCGAAGAACCGGAGTGCGGCTGGACGTTGACGTAGTCGGCACCGAACAGTTGCTTGGCGCGATCGATCGCCAGTTGCTCGACCTTGTCGACGTGCTCGCAGCCACCGTAGTAGCGCTTGCCCGGATAGCCTTCGGCGTACTTGTTGGTCAGGCCACTGCCTTGCGCCTGCATCACGCGCTTGCTGGTGTAGTTCTCAGACGCGATGAGTTCGATGTGATCTTCCTGACGCTGCTCTTCGGCGTTGATCGCCGCCAGCAGCGCGTCATCGTAACCCTGGATCTGATCTTGTTTGCTGAACATCGCGTTCTCTCCAGCGGCGTCGCGGCGCCTTTCATTATGGTCAGGGCAGTGTTGAACCCTCTGGCTGCGATGGTAGGGCCGCAAGCGCCCGATCAGATGCCTGCGCACGCCACGCAAAGGCGCATTTACGACATGGATTGAACGACGTCGAACTTGGCGACTCGCCAGGCCTGCGGGTTTGTCGGTGTAAAACGGCGCAACGCCCGGTATGCCGAGCCTTTCGGCACTTGGCGAGGCGATCGGGCGGGTATTGGAAAGGGGATGTTTTGGCGGGATGAACAACGGTTCAGAGAAAGGGAATGGCGTATTCAGACAAGTGCCAGCGACGCAATACGCCGCCTGGCACCCCGTAGGAGCGCGCTTGCCCGCGACCGAGTGCGTAAGCGCTCGCAAAATCTCCGAAACGCTGCAAATTTACGGCTGGATATCTCGGAAACGCTGCAAATTTACGGCTAGATATCTCGGAAACGCTGCAAACTTACGGCTGGATATCTCGGAAACGCTGCAAATTTACGACTGCTAACGCAGCCGGTCGCGGGCAAGCGCGCTCCTACAGGGGGTTCATCCTGCAGATTTACTCACCAGGCCGTCGGCGCGGAACATCGTGCGGATGCCGCGCACCGCCTGGCGAATGCGGTCCTGATTCTCGATCAGGGCAAAGCGCACATGGTCGTCGCCGTACTCACCGAAACCGATACCCGGCGATACGCAGACCTTGGCTTCGGCCAGCAGCTTCTTGGCGAACTCCAGCGAGCCCAGGTGCGCGTAAGCCTCGGGGATTTTCGCCCAGACATACATCGAAGCCTTGGGATTCTCGACCATCCAGCCCAGCTCATGCAGGCCCTTGACCAGCACGTTGCGGCGCTGGCGATACTGCTCGGCGATGTCCAGCACGCACTGCTGGTCGCCTTCGAGCGCGGCAATGGCCGCGACCTGCAACGGCGTGAAGGTGCCGTAGTCGTGGTAGCTCTTGATCCGCGCCAGGGCGCCGACCAGTTCATGGTTACCGACCATGAAGCCGATCCGCCAGCCGGCCATGTTGTAGCTCTTGGACAGGGTGAAAAACTCCACCGCAATGTCCTTGGCGCCCGGCACCTGCATGATCGACGGCGCTTTCCAGCCGTCATAGACGATGTCGGCATAGGCCAGGTCGTGAATCACCAGCACGTCGTACTGCTTGGCCAGGGCCACCACACGCTCGAAGAAATCCAGCTCGACGCATTGCGCGGTCGGGTTGGACGGGAAGCCGAGGATCATCATCTTCGGCTTGGGAATAGAGCCACGAATGGCCTTTTCCAGTTCGGCAAAGAAATCCACGCCCGGCACCAGCGGCACCGACCGCACCTGGGCGCCGGCAATCACGGCACCGTAGATGTGAATCGGGTAGCTGGGGTTGGGCACCAGTACGGTATCGCCCTGATCGAGGGTGGCGAGCATCAGATGCGCCAGGCCCTCTTTGGAACCGATGGTGACAATGGCTTCGCTTTCCGGGTCGATGTCGACCTCGTAGCGTTTCTTGTACCAGTTGGAAATCGCCCGACGCAGGCGTGGAATGCCTTTGGAGGTGGAATAACCGTGGGTGTCTTCGCGCTGGGCGACGGTGACCAGTTTCTCGACAATGTGCGGCGGCGTAGCCCCGTCGGGGTTGCCCATGCTCAGGTCGATAATGTCCTCACCACGACGGCGAGCGGCCATTTTCAGCTCGGCGGTGATGTTGAACACATAAGGGGGGAGTCGATCGATGCGCGCAAAGCGGCGCGGCAAACCTTGGTCAGCCATGAGAATCTCGCAGACGTAAGCGCCCGGAACCGTCCGAGCGACGTTGGCCACATGAGGCAGCCTGCGCGAACGATAAGGGCGTTGATGGCAGTTTGTCTAGCGCAATGTTCCGCCATGCCCACCGGCCTACAAAACCTGGCGCAGGCACCACAGCAGCAAGAAATGCAGCGGGTAAATCGCATATGCCCAGCGCCGCATCGGCCAGACACGCCAGTGCACCTTGCGCCGCAACAGCGCAATCCCCGCCAGCGGCGCCAGCAAACACACCAGCCCGGCGCCGATCGAGACCGGATCGCCCCAGCTCATGCCGGCGAAGATATCCTGCCAGGCATTGGCAAACAGGCACACGCCGCCCGCCAGCAATGCCCAGCCGAGCGAGCGTTGTATCACCAGCAACAGCACCAGCGGCAACAGCACGCCGGCCAGGCCAAACATCAGGTGCTGTTGCAGCACGGCGGCCAGCAACAGGGCCGCCAGCGCCATGATTCGCGTGGCAACCATGCGCTGGCGCCAGCCCTGCGCAATCAACAAGCCGAGCAGCAAGGTCGGCATCACGTTGAAGATGGCTGCATCCGCCATGAACAACCGGTACGGCACCTCGGACAACAGCGCAAAGCCCAGCATCCAGCCCAGGTAGCGCCACTGCACGCGCGGCGACACTTCAGCCGCGCTACGCCGCGCCAGGTTGGCGGCAATCGCCAGGCAAAACCACGGGAACGCCAGACGCCCCGGCACATACAGAAAATCCACGGACCAGCCGACATAGCGCAGGTGATCGAGCACCATGCTCAGCATCGCCAGCCACTTGAGCAGGTCCAGCGCCCGGTTGCGTACGGGCAGAAATGGCGGGTTGGAAAGGTCCATAAAAATCCCTTAAGTCCTTTTGTATAGACAGGTACAACGACGGATGCCCGAACCCGCCTTGTTCGTTTACAGTGGGCGGCATAATCGACCACAAGGATTCGGCCATGACAGATCAGAGCCAACAGTTCGCCAGCGACAACTATTCCGGCATCTGCCCCGAAGCCTGGGCAGCCATGGAACAGGCGAACCACGGGCATCAACGGGCCTATGGCGACGATCAATGGACGGCGCGGGCCGCCGATGAATTCCGTCGTTTGTTCGAAACTGATTGCGAAGTGTTCTTCGCCTTCAATGGCACGGCGGCCAACTCGCTCGCACTCTCGGCGCTGTGCCAGAGTTATCACAGTGTCATTTGCTCGGAAACCGCCCACGTCGAAACCGACGAATGCGGCGCCCCGGAATTTTTCTCCAACGGTTCGAAATTGCTGGTCGCGCCCAGCGTCGGCGGCAAGCTGAGCCCTGAGTCGATTCGTGAAATCGCCCTCAAGCGTCAGGACATTCACTACCCCAAACCACGGGTCGTGACCCTGACCCAGGCCACCGAAGTCGGCACCGTTTATCAGCCTGAAGAACTCAAGGCGATCAGCGCCACCTGCAAGGAGCTGAACCTGCACCTGCACATGGACGGCGCACGCTTCTCCAACGCCTGCGCGCACCTAGGCTGTACGCCGGCCGAGCTGACCTGGAAATCCGGGGTCGATGTGTTGTGTTTCGGCGGGACCAAGAACGGCATGGCGGTCGGCGAGGCGATTCTGTTCTTCAACCGCGACCTGGCCGAAGACTTCGACTACCGCTGCAAACAGGCCGGCCAGCTGGCGTCCAAGATGCGTTACTTGTCGGCACCGTGGGTGGGCCTGCTGGAAAACGACGCCTGGCTCAAACACGCCCGTCACGCCAACCGCTGCGCGCAGCTGCTGGCCGAACTGGTCAAGGACGTGCAAGGCGTCGAGCTGATGTTCCCGGTGCAGGCCAACGGCGTGTTCCTGCAACTGTCGGAACCGGCCATCGCCGCCCTCACCGGGCTGGGCTGGCGCTTCTACACCTTCATCGGCAAGGGCGGCGCACGCTTCATGTGTTCATGGGACACCGAAGAAGATCGCGTGCGGCAACTGGCAGCGGATATACGCCGGGTGATGCAGGCCGGCTGATCAATTGACCGGCCAGAACCGGCGCATCAGTTCTGCGAAATGGTCCGCGAGATGGCTTCGACCGTGGCCTCGACCTGTTCCTGATAACGCGCCAGTTCGACCTTGTGCTGCTCTTTGAGCTCAAGGTGCCGCGAACACAGGTTCAGGGCCGCCAGCACCAGCAACCGGTCACCGATCAGGGCCGGGTACTGGCGCTTGGTATCGGCCAGGGATGCCTGGAGCATTGCGGCGGCCTGCAGCAGGGCCTGCTCTTCTCCGGCCGGCGCCTTGACCGAGTAGTCCTGGCCCAGGATCGAGAAGACCGTCACATCACTCGGTGAACTCATGCGCTCACGTGACTGGCGCTGGTGGCACGGTCAACCAGCGCCTGGATACGGGCGGCAGCGCTGCCTTGTTTTTCTTCCTGTTCCAGCAGATTCAATTGCAGGCTGTCGTTCTCTTCACGGGCCTGGGCCAGATCGGCACGCAGTTGCTCGGTGGTGTTTTGCAGTTGCTGATTCTGCTGCACCAGGTCGCTGACGAGTTGTTCCAACTGGCTGAGGGACGTTTCCAACATTTTGATTACTCGTGCAAGTTCCATGGGGGCACACACCATAAAGAAAAGTCAGGGTGCATGCCAGCGTTCAGGCCTTTAAAACCGGCCTTTGGCTATAAGTTGAGGCAAGACAAGATGCCTTCAAGGGCCCTTCTGACTTTGCATGAGCGTTTCGGTTCCCGCCGCAGGTCAGATCGACGACCCGGCTCGGCCTTGAGCACCGAAATTCGGTGATACTTTTTTGCCATCATTCAATGCAACCGATTGCCAGGGCGCCCGGTCAGAGATTTTGTCATCTGCAAGCCGCACGGATTGCGCCTTACGTCCTGGAAGCCCTATTTATGTCTCTACGCACTATGAACATCGCGCCACGCGCCTTCCTCGGTTTTGCCCTGATCGGCGCCCTCATGCTGATCCTCGGCGTGTTCGCCCTGACGCAAATGAGCAAGATCCGCAGCGACACGCAAATCCTGGCCAACAACAGCGTACCGACCATCAAGGCGCTGGATCGCATCAACGAGCTCACCCAGCGCATGCGCGTGATGTCCTATCGACTGATGGTCAACCGCGAGCCTGATATCCAGCAAAAAACCAAAGAGACACTGATATTGCGCAGCCAGCAGATAGAAGAGGCGCGCAAGCTGTACGAGTCGCTGATCGACGACCCGCAGGAACAGGCGATTTATAACGAGTACCTGCAACTGCTCGGCACCCACACCCGGCTTCAGGAACGCCTGCGCGATCTGTCGCAAGCCAATAACATCGACGGGCTGCAGGTGCTGCTCAACACCGAGATGATGGAAAACTCCGACCAGATCAACCAGGTGATCGCCCGCCTGGTCGAGTTCAACACCACGCAACTGAACCAGACCAACGCGCATGCCACCGAGCAATATCAGAGTGCATTCAGGCTGGTGGTCGGCCTGCTGATCGTCGCCACCTTTCTGACCCTGCTGTTCGCCTGGCTGCTGACCCGCAGCATCACCCAACCGATTGCCCAGGCCTTGAAAGCCGCCGAAACCATTGCCGAAGGCGACCTCACCCAACCCATTGAAGTGGTAGGCAGCGACGAAGCCGGCCGCCTGTTGCAGGCCATGCACACCATGCAGAGCAAACTGCGCGACACCTTGCAGCGTATTTCAGGCTCAGCCTCGCAACTGGCGTCGGCCGCCGAAGAACTCAATGCGGTGACCGACGAAAGCGCCCGCGGCCTGGGCCGGCAGAACAATGAAATCGAACAGGCTGCCACGGCGGTCAACGAAATGACCAGCGCGGTCGAAGAAGTGGCGCGCAATGCCAACGACACCTCGCAAGCCTCGCAAAATGCCACGACATCGGCCCGCGATGGCCGCGACCTGGTGCAGGAAACCGTCACCGCCATCGAACGCATGAGCCGCGACGTGCAAGGCAGCGCCGAGCAGATCAGCCAGCTGGCCGAGCAATCGCGGGACATCGGCAAGGTGCTGGATGTGATTCGCGGCCTGGCCGACCAGACCAACCTGCTGGCCCTCAACGCCGCCATCGAGGCCGCACGCGCCGGCGAAGCGGGACGCGGGTTTGCGGTGGTGGCCGATGAAGTGCGCGCGCTTGCACACCGCACCCAGCAATCGACCAGTGAAATCGAGAAGATGATCGACACCATTCAGGGCGGCACCGAACAGGCCGTCGGCGCGATGCGCAGCAGCACCGAGCGCGCCGAGTCGACGCTGAGCATCGCCAAGGGTGCTGGTCTTGCGCTGGACACCATTCATACCGCCGTGGAGCAAATCAACGAGCGCAACCTGGTGATCGCCAGCGCCGCCGAAGAACAGGCCCAGGTGGCCCGCGAAGTGGACCGCAACCTGGTGAACATCCGCGACCTGTCGACCCAGACCGCCACCGGCGCCCACCAGACCTCGGCCGCCAGCACCGAACTGTCACGCCTGGCGGTGGACCTCAACAGCATGGTGATGCGCTTTAACCTCTGACCGGTGATCCGCCTCATCCCAAAGTAGCCGGGCAGCGAGCGGATACCGATCAGTCAGACCTGTGGGAGGCAGCTCTGCTGGCGACAGGGCCATCGCGGGCAGAGCCCTCTCTCACAGGACTCTGTTTGATGCCTCAGTACTCGATACGCACATCGCTTTTCGGCACGCTGCAGCACGACAGGATGTAACCCTCGGCTTCGTCGTCTTCGGTGATGCCGCCGTTGTGTTCCATCTCGACTTCGCCGCTGAGCTTCATCACCTTGCAGGTGCCGCAGATGCCCATGCCGCAGGCCTTGGGAATCATCAGGCCCAGCTTGGCCGCCGCCGCATGCACGGTTTCGCCCGGCGTGATGCGGATGCTCTTGCCGGTGTCGGTGAACGCCACTTCGTGCAGGTCGGACACGTCGATGCTCGGTGCATCGGCCGCCTGTTCGGCATGTTCCACCGCATCGGCCTTGGCTTCGGCCGGCGTCGCGCCGAACGACTCTTCATGGTACTGGGCCATGTTGAAGCCGTTGTCCTGCAGCATGCGCTTGATGGCCGCCATGTACGGCGTCGGCCCGCAGCAGAACACTTCGCGGTCGCGGAAGTCCGGCGCCATCAGTTCCAGCATGCGGATGTTCAGGTAACCGCGATAACCGGCCCACGGCTCGCCCAGCCCGTGCTTCTCACAGATCAGGTGCAGGCTGAAGTTGTCGATCCGCGACGCCATGTGCTCCAGCTCGCGGTGATAGATGATGTCCTTGGGCGTACGGGCGCTGTGCACGAAGACCATGTCGACGTTGGCGTTGGTGTCGTAGTACCAGCGCGCCATCGACATGACCGGCGTGATGCCGACGCCGCCGCTGAGGTAAAGAATCTTCGGGTTGGGAAAATCGATCGCGTTGAACAGCCCCACCGGGCCGTGCACCGCCAGTTCCTGGCCTTCGTGCAAGGTGTCGTGCAGAAAGTTCGAGACCCTGCCGCCCGGCACGCGCTTGACGGTGATCGAAAAGCTGTACGGCACCGACGGCGCACTGGAAATGGTGTACGAGCGCATGACCGGCTGACCGTCGATCTCAAGCTCGAGGGTGACGAACTGCCCAGGCTTGAAAAAGAACATGATCGGCTGGTCGGCCATGAAGCAAAACGTGCGTACGTCCCAGGTTTCCTGAATGACTTTGACCACGCGAACCGCGTGACGACCGTTGGCCCATGTCTGGGTGTTGACCGGGTTGAGGAAGGTTTGGGACATGCTCGATCTCCACGGCCGACTGTCGGCCTTTTATGAAGCGAATTCTGCGTAACGCCCTGCCCCGCCATTTACCTATCAGCGACATTGACGTACTTACGGCGACCAGCCCCCAAAGGCATGGGCTTGCCCGTCGGGAACGGATTCGGCCATGTCGTGCATGGATAAGGTTCATGCCGCGCGCATCTCCACACTCGCGGCTAAATAGTTACGTAATACTTTCCGGCAAGAGCGACCGCAAAAGATCGCCTTGCGTGCCACGCCAACCAACCGTATTAGCCACAGCCGCGACCGCCCGAGGCGGTCTTGAGGAATCCAAAGATGGACGTCACTGCAAACCTGAGCCTGGGCGACCCACTTGAAGCAGCACGCAAGGCAACCGCCGAGATGCTGCAAAACCGCGAACGCACCTATTCGCTGCCACAGCCGTTCTATAACGACGAGCGGCTGTTCCAGATAGACATGCAGGAAATCTTCCACAAAGAGTGGTTGATCGCCGGCATGACCTGCGAGATCCCCAAGAAAGGCAACTACCTGACCTTGCAGATCGGCAACAACCCGGTGCTGGTGGTGCGTGGCCCGGACGATACGGTCAATGCGTTCCACAACGTCTGCCGCCATCGCGGCTCGCGCCTGTGTACGGCCGAAAAGGGCAAGGTCGCCAAGCTGGTGTGCCATTACCACCAGTGGACCTACGAACTGGACGGCCGCCTGCTGTACGCCGGCACCGAGATGGGCGAAGACTTCGATATGTCGAAGTTCAGCCTCAAGCCGATCAACGTCAAGACCGCCGGCGGTTACATCTTCATCAGCCTGGCGGAAAACCCGCCAGCCATCGACGAGTTCCTGGCCACCCTGCGCCACTACATGGAACCCTACGACATGGAAAACACCAAGGTGGCGGTGCAAACCACCTTGATGGAAAAGGCCAACTGGAAACTGGTGCTGGAAAACAACCGCGAGTGCTACCACTGCAGCGGCTCGCACCCTGAACTGCTCAACACCCTGCTGGAATGGGACGACACCCACGATCCGCGCGCCACTCAGTCGTTCAAGGACCATGTGGCCGAATCGGCGGCCAAGTGGGAAGCCGAGAAGATCCCGTACCTGCACGCCGGCTTCGGCCTGCGCAACCGCATCGTGCGCATGCCGCTGCTCAAGGGCACCGTGTCGATGACCATGGACGGCCAGCAAGGCTCGAAAAAGCTGATGGGCCGCATCCAGAACCCGGACCTGGGCTCGATGCGCATCTTGCACCTGCCGCATTCCTGGAACCACTGCATGGGCGATCACATCATCGTCTTCACCGTGTGGCCGATCAGCGCGCAGGAAACCATGGTCACCACCAAGTGGCTGGTGCACAAGGACGCGGTCGAAGGCGTCGACTACGACGTGGCCCGCCTGCGCGAAGTGTGGGACGCCACCAACGACCAGGACCGTCGCCTGGCCGAAGAGAACCAGCGCGGCATCAACTCCACCGCCTACCAGCCGGGTCCTTATTCCAAGACCTACGAGTTCGGCGTGGTCAACTTCATCGACTGGTACAGCGCCCGCGTACTGGAAAACCTCGGTGCAGAGCCTGCGCCGTACCTTAAAGGGGTACAGGTGCAGAGCAAGTAAACAGCTTTAGCCTTCCCCAAAGCCCGCTCCTGATTCAGGAGCGGGCTTTTTTGTGCCCTTCGTCACCTTTTGTCAAAACCTAGTATCCATACCAGTACTCACAGACTCCTGCCCTTTCTAGACTCGCTCCAAGGCCCCGTTTCGCTTTCGTGGCATCGACTACTAAAGGAAATGAGAGGTGCACTGTGAAAGGACTTCACCGGGCTACATGGTCTGCCACGATTGTTCTGGGCCTGTTGCTGGTCTGGCATGCCAATGCCGTAAATGCCGGTCGCGCCCCAAGCCTGCCGCCAACAGTACAAACGAGCAATGCACGAGCCGCCGAACAGCATGCCGGTACCTTCGAGGAGCCGCGCTTGATTGGCGAACCGGCCTTCAATGGCGCGGTCTTCTACCACGCCACAGGGCAACCGGTCGCGTTTTACATTGCCCGGTTCGACAGCACGCCCGATCAAGCCGACCCTGCATTTCCGGATACCCCGCAGACTACCGAAGCCTGGACTTATGCAGGTCAATACTCCGGCATCGGCCCGGATCTCAAAACGTTCGACGAGCCAACACGGGTCGGCGCGCTGCATCTGGCGCAGATCGAGGGCCAAAAGGCATTGCTTCGCTCGAAGATCGATGCGTTGCCCAGCCTACAGACACCCTACCCGGCTATCCCTGAAAGCAATGAATTCTGGGATTTCATCGGCTTCTTCGAACGTAGTGGCACACTCGACGAGATGAAGACCGACCGGGATCTGGTATGGCCCGGCACATTTATGCGATACGAGCCGAACGAAACCGCATATGTGGCCCTGCGAACCGGTAATCCGGTAGCTGACGGCTGGCCTGCACCCGATACCGAAGAAGGTGTCGGTTACTGGAAGTTTGCGGGAACCGATTCGGCGATTGGTACCATCTTCCCCAAGCCATGGAGCGATTTCAGTAATCACCCGGGTTCCTATTACCAACAGCAAGTCGATGCGCTGCACAGTCACTACTACACTTCCCGATTCACCGGCTACCCCGCATTACTGGGCGCGGCTTTTCCTGAAGGGGCACAGTCGAATGATTTCTGGACTTACCAGGGCCGTCATGCGGGCTCGACCGTTGATCCTAAACCGTTTGGCGAGGCCCCAGTCTCCAATGTGAGATACCGCGCACGTATCGAAGGGAAATGGGTAGAAATGTTACCCAGGTTCATCGGTACACCCTCGGTTGAAACGCCGTATCCACAAGAGCTGAAAAGCAATGAATTCTGGAGGATCGGACAGATTTCTGAGCACGCAGGCTCATTGCAGTCTCCCAAAAACGATCAGGATATCTTCACTAACCGAGGCGATATTCATGCCTTGGTCCAGAATGCCGTACAAACCATGTTTCGCTCGCTGAACTCGGGATACATGCCAGAGGACGGCTGGCAATACAGCAATACAGACAAGTGGCAGCCCTTGGGTGTTTCCATCCACGCAGGGACCGTTGCAGACCCCAAAAGTCAGGAAGAACTGACCTGGCCTGGCGCGGTACATGTCGCCACTATTGAAGGAAAGCCGGTGTATTTCCGGGCAATGGTCGAGGGTATTCCCGCCGAGCATGAGTGGCCGCTGCCAACGAGCGCCGCCAGTTCCGAACATTGGGCGCTTATTGCGCTTGTGCCGCCTCGGGGTACTTTTGAACAGCCCAGGCAGTTCGGCGATTACAGTCAGGCAGGCTCAGTGTATGTGGACAATGCCGTTGCCGGTCAGCGAGCCTGGTACATCTCCCGCTTTGAAGGATATCCCGCCGATGACATCGATAGCTTTTCCGTAGTCGGTAAGGCAGACCCGAACTGGTTTTTCGCGGGACATCATTCAGGCCTTATGACCGACCTGAAACCGTTTGATGACATCACCCGTGCCGGTGCTTTTCATGAAGCAGAAGTCAAGGGTAAGCGCGTCATGGTGCGCTCACTCATCGATGGTTGGCCAACGCCTGCCACGCCCTATCCAGATAGCCTGAACAGCAATGAGCATTGGGAAGTCATTGGTGTGTTCAAACATGCAGGTACTGCGAGCGACCTCAAGGGCAATGACGAGATGACCTGGCCTGGCGCCCTGCATATGGATGAGGCGCAACAGATTGTGTATGCGGCCAAACAGCAAGGCGAGCCGGGCCCTGAGGGCTGGGTGTATCCCGTTGGCGAAGTCGATGATGAACAATGGGCATTTGTTACATCATTGGCGGGTACTGGCACCGTCGAAGCACCGCGTGGGCGCAACGGCCTGAGTACGCCCGGAACTTTCTTTGCCGACCAGCGCGGCTTGATGCACAAGAAGCTTTATCGTTCGAAGTTTGCAGGTTTTGCCAATGACGTGGGCGCGCTCTATCCGCCAGGTAATTCGTCCAACGAGTTTTATGAATACGCTGGGGAGCATGCGGGTACCTTTGCCGATCCCAAGACCTTTAACGAGCCAACGTGGCTGGATGCGATTCATCTGACAATCCTCGACGGTCAAAAAACCTTCTTCAAATCCGGAATGGAAGGCACGCCCACTTCCGCAACGCCGTACCCTGAAACACCCGTCAGCAACCAATGGTGGAAATTGGCGTTTACCACTGATCAGGCCGGGACCTTTGCCGACCCTAAAACGATGAGCGGGCAAACATGGCCTGGGGCGATTCATCAAGACAGCATCTCAAATGAACACCGTCTGTATGCCGCTCAGCAATTGGGCGATCCCACAGTCGACCAATGGCCGGCGCCGGGTGATGGCGATAGCGCGTACTGGAAATCGCTGGGGGTCGTGCGCCACAAAGGCACATTTGCCGATCCCAAGGACTTTACCGAAGTGACGACGCAAGGACTTATCCACACCACAATCGTCGATGGCGAAGTGGTCTACTTCCGCGCGCTTGCAGAAGGCGTCCCGCAGGAAAACCAGTGGGAATATCCAGCAGCCGGAACCGATAACGAATACTGGCAATACCTGGGTAGAAATCTTCCTCAAGGTACTTGGGCCGATCCCAAGGACAATACAGGCTTTACTTGGCCGGAACGGATTCACGCTGTTCGTGTAGGCAGCAAACATCTTTATATACAAGCGAAAGTTGATGGCTTGCTGGCTGAGCATGAGTGGTCATTTCCGGAAGCCGGAGAAAATCCGTACTGGGTGGTGGTAGGAGAATCCCGGCATAGCGGTACTCTGGATGACCCCAAAGCCCAGAATGAAGTCACGTGGGAAGGTGCAATTCATATGCGCCAGGACCCGGATCGCAAAATGTATTACCAATCCAAGGTTGCCGGCAATCTCGCCAGCGGTAGCTATCCGTTGCCAGCGGCGGAGACGGGTAACAAAGAGTGGGACTATGTGGGAAGTAACGTTAATAGCGGCACCCTGGATGATCCTCATACGGGTTCAGTGTTGACGTGGCCCGGTAATGTTCACAAATCAGCCGTGGGTGCCGCAGAGATTTATTATCTGGCTCGATTTTCTGGAAACTCCGACGCTACTCATCCATTCCCTACGCAAGCAGGTACCGATAATGATGACTGGACTTATGTAGGAAAAAATTCAAAACCCGGCACCGTGCTTGCCCCCAAGGACACCTATGAGATCACCTGGCCAGGCGCTGTTCATCGGTTTGAAGTAGACGGCAAACCTTATTATGTAAGATCGAAAATAAGCGGCGTGCCACCGTTGGCGGGATGGGTGTTTCCAACCCCGCCCAATAACGATGAGAACTGGGCTCAGGCTGACATGGGTACGTATGCAGGCACGTGGGAGGAACCCAAGCCTGTAAGCGATGCAACGTGGCCAGGCGCGATTCACGTCACTAAGTTGTATGTGCAGATCGGAGAGTTCAAGGCGTTACGCAGATGGTTCTATAGATCCCAATTCTGGGGGTATACATCCGATCATGAAGGAGGCTATTCGAACCCCGAGTTTTTCCAGGATATTGGTTTTTCGTATTATGCGGGAACTCTGGAAAGTCCCAAGTACTTCGATCAGCCGACATGGGCAGGCGCCATTCATATAGACCGGAGTACACAATACCTGTTTGAAGCAAAAAAAGGCGGTGAAATGGGTATCGACGTGGGCGAACAGCCCAGCCAGCAAGTCGATAATGAGTCTTGGCATTTCCTAGGAGTCAATAGGCATGCAGGAACTCTGAAAGTACCGAAAGACTGGGACGAATACACTTGGCCTGGCCGGATACATCGCTATGAGCACGGCGGCAAAACACTGTACTTTACTGCCCGCGTCACCGGTACACCGTCGGCACATAATTGGCACTACCCAACGGATGAAAGCACTAATGATCAATGGGCATTCTATGGTGCGACAGAGCATGCCGGCACGGTGGCCGATCCGCACGAATGGAACGAAGTCACTTGGCACGGTGCAATACATAGAGTTGTGCGATCAGGAAAAACCGTTTATTTCACCGCCAAACGGGCCGGCAATAGCCAGGAAGAAAACAGGCCATATCCATCCGCTGAAGTCTCTGACGAAAACTGGACTTATCGCGCTACAGCCATTCATGACGGTACAGCCAAAGACCCAAAGGATGCGAACGAGCCAGTGTCGCCCGGCGCGATAGTACGGGTGCAACGCCCTGACGCCGCTTATTACTACACCGCGAAGATCGATGGTATTCCCCAGGGCCGCTGGGTACTACCTGAAGGAAAAAACAATAGCGAGAACTGGGACTACTACGGTGTCTCGATCCACGCTGGAACCACAGCCGACCCCAAACGATGGGATGAGGTAAGTTGGCGCGGTGCGGTTCATGTACATGAACCGCACGGAATGCGCTTGCTATTCAGTGTGGACTCCGACATAGCCGGTATACCAGCACACGACAATTGGGCCCCGATTCATGATCAGCCTTTAGATCAGCCTGAGGAGCTCGATACTTCTTCTGACACATCTGGAATGCCATCGACGCTCGCTAAAATACCAGGCTGGAAGTTCATCAGTGTCACACACACAAACGGTACCTTCGACGACCCGAAATCATTGAATGAGTGGACCAAACCAGGCCTTATTCATAGTGCCT
The DNA here is from genome assembly GCF_055284095.1 of Pseudomonas sp. HP_08. Classification (NCBI taxonomy): domain Bacteria; kingdom Pseudomonadati; phylum Pseudomonadota; class Gammaproteobacteria; order Pseudomonadales; family Pseudomonadaceae; genus Pseudomonas; species Pseudomonas sp. HP_08. The sequence goes on from NZ_JBTOQC010000011.1 coordinate 71,552, forward strand.
CTGTAGCGAATCAAACCATGCTCTTTGCATCCAGATTCGACGGGCAAATGAATTATCCTCAAGGGCAACCGCCAAAAGAAGCACCCGATAAAGATGTCAGTAATCAATGGTGGACATTCGTCCGCAAGGGCCAGGGTACGCTGACTGCACCCAATGTATGGCAGGATTACTCCCACGTCGGCGATATTAACCTTCATTATTATGGTGGGCAACGACTGCTGTTCAAGGCCAAAAGAGAGGGACGTCCATCAGACGGTGGCTGGTATTACCCGAATACCGGTTCCGACAATAGTTACTGGGAGTACCTGCAAAAATCCGAAGGCACTTTTGAAGATCCGAAAGGCTGGAATGAGTGGACCCGCACGGGCGATATTCACCTTTATGAGTACGCCAACTCTACATTTTTCTTCAAAGCAAAGTTCGATGGCTATCCGAGTAAAAATAGCTGGCTTTACCCTACCACGGCCAAGGACAACAATTATTGGACCTACATGGGGCAGCATGCCGGAATCTGGCAGGACCCCAAACGCTGGTCTGAACCGACTTGGCTGGGGGCAATAAATACATACCCTGAGAAAAATCTGTTGTTTCGCTCGAACGTTACCGGAATACCCTCTGAACGTAATTGGTATTACCCGACATCAGCACAGGATAATACCTATTGGAAGACGCTGAATGTTCATAATCAGACCGCTCCTGGTATCAACGACTTGACCAAGCCGTACGATCAGTATGCGTGGGTAACGGCACACAATGCGTATCTGGATGAATTGCGGCCTCAATTGCAACGGGGGATAAGAGGTTTCATGCTGGATTTACGTATGGACGACGGTGGTACAGGCGGCACAGTGCGTATGTGCCATAAGGCAGACCCCAATGCGCGCTGTAACAGTTCAGACCCTACATTCCGTAGTGCCTTGGCCGACATATTCATTCCTTATTTAAAGCAGAATCCGCTTGCTGTAATATCACTTCAGCTGGAGTCCTACATCACGCAGGACGCCATGAAGAAAGTTATCAACAGCATTCCAGAGCTGGAAAACTATATTTATGTGCATGGAGATACAACGCACTGGCCCACCCTGGAAAATATAATAAACAGCAATAAACGCATTCTTATTTTCTCCGACCGCCAACTGCCGGGCAACTACCTTATCAATAATAAAACCGTCACTATTTATTCGTCTTCCGCGAACCAGGTCGAGAATACTTATAACCTTGGCACCACAGCAATCAGCCACGATTGGGCATGCGAGTCCCGTTACGAGCACCCGCTTTCGCTGTCCAAGACATCCACCGGGCTGAACCGTCTTTTCGTGCTCAATCAGTTTCACTCATGGGGTAGTTCCCCGGCACACGCGGGGGATATGGACAACAATCTCACCTGGCTACAGAGGCGAGTGGAACGCTACTGTGATGAACCCACAGGCGGGAAAACTCCCAATTTTCTGGCCATTGATTTCAATCAGACCGGAGACGCCTTGCCCTACGCGGCCGCCTTGTCACAAGGCGGGTTGTATTTCTACGAACGCAACAGCGCCAATCGCGACGGAGATACCGTCTGTGTGCTGCCTGGCAATCAGGGCAGCGGTGATAACGGCGTGCAATACGATCTTAAGCTCGCCGCCAAGGGCTGTGAGAACGATGAAATCCGCTCGATGGAACTGGAAGGCATTCGTGCAGGAACACGCATCGAACTGTATGACAACCCTGATGGCGATCGGCAAGATGACTTCACCTTGATTGATGTCAAACAATCGATTCCCATGGGAACACGGGTAAAAATCGACTCACTCGAAGGCTCCAGCGAAACGATTTACTATCGCAAGATAGCCTCACGCAACAATGGCCTGGACGGCAAGGTTTCACGCATCGTCGTTCGCAATACGCCTGCGGATAACGATATATCCGATGCCTTGATTGTGTTTTATGAAGGCAACAACGCCAGCCAGAACATCGTGTGCAGCGTGCCATTCAATACCCATCGCCAGTTCAAGATGGGAAGCGGCAACAATAGCTTCGGCTGTGACAATGATGAGATTCGCTCAGCGAGGATTATCAAGGCCGGCAGGGGCTCGACGTTTACAGTAACCGGCCATCCAGAAGGAAGCTTCAACCAGGGAAAAACCACAGTAACCGTAAAACGCAATATCCTCAGCCCCATCATTCTAGGTAGTTTCAACAGCAGCTTCGAGAACGCCGATATAAAAATGGAAGTTAGCAATGGCGGTAATCTGGACGGCAAGATCTCTTACGCCTATTTCGGACCGGCCGCTGAACCAGAGCCAGAGCCAGAACCTGAGCCTGAACCACCACCCGTACCAGGCGCGCCCGCAGCTCCCGCTAATGTGCGCTTTGAGAATCAATGGTGGGATCCCTTGACAATCCAATGGGATGCCAGCGCAGGCGCTGTCAAATACAAGGTCTACTACTACTTCAGAGAAATCGGAGAAACCACAGGCACTTCTTTCAGTTATCCGAGTACTAAAGGCCGCTACCATGTTGTGGCTTTCGATAGCCAGGGACGGAAATCCGGATTTTCTGCCTATCTATGGATATTTTAAAAGGGTGAAAGCCAATTACCCCCTTCTGTTCGTTTTTTGATCAGATGCCTGTACCCCTTGTAAACCAAGGGGTACAGCTGATGGCGAACATCTTATCCACAGAAACACCAACAGATTTTGGGGAAGAATGTGGATCATGCCTTTGCGCCCTGTGGAAAAAGCAGCAAACCCATGACTGACAAGGCTTAGGCCCTGTGGACAACAGATAGCGCATGCTTTTGTACGTTTTTTGATCAAAAACTTGAAGGCCTTTAAAAACAAGGGCTACAGCTGAAAGCTAACAACTTATACACAGGCACACCAACAGAGATTGTGGGCAGTTGTGGGTGGGTGCGTTGAACAGTGGATGCTTTATCCACACAAGAACGGTTGCAAAAACCCTGGCGTAAATTGATCACTAATTGACCAGAAGCCTGAAGGCCACGTAGTTCAAGGGCTACAGACACAAGCGAACACCTTATCCACAGGCAGGCGCACAGGGAATGTGTGTAAAGCGCATGGGAGCGGTGGATAAAATACTGTCGCGCCGCAAACCCGGACGTGTAGCGTGCTTGCCGGGTTTTTTACGGCAGAAAGGTAACTCAGCGAATCACCCCTTCTTCAATCAGCAGCTTCAGAATCGCCTCGGCGCCTTCTTGCGCGCTCACGTCCTTGAGCACCTTGCCTCCTCCGCCGCTGGCCTTGGCGGTAGCGGCTTTCATGCGATCGGCGCCGCTTTTGGCCTTGATCACCTTCAAACGCTTGGGGCGTGGCTTGGCCGGTTGCAGGCTGTCGCCTGTGAGTAACTCGTCACTGAGCACTTCAACCTCTTCCACACCCAGCACACCGCGCCGGGCCGGGCCGTAGGCGCTTTGCCGAGGTACAGGGCCGGAGTTATCCACCGTCGCCAGGAACGGCAGGCGCACCTTGAGCCGGCGGCGCTGGCCGCGTGGCAAGGCTTGCAGCACCAGGGCGGTGCCGTTTTCCAGCGACTCGACTTCGGCCAGACCAATCACCAGCGGCCAGCCCAGACGCTCGGCGAGCAGAAACGGCAGCATGCCCGAGCCTTCGCCGGTTTCGGCCTGGCTGCCGGTCAGGACCATTTGCACATTGCAGTCGCGGATGTACTCGGTCAGGGCCGGCAAGGCATCGCTGCCTTGCGGTTGTTCGAGGATGTGCATTTCGTCCAGGCCCATGCCCAGGTAGGCGCGTAATGCCGGTTCTTCAGGGTTGCCGGCGTGCAGCATCTGCAAGTTATCCCCAACCAGGCGCAGGCCCAGCTCGACGGCGCGAGCGTCCTGTTCGGCGCGGCGGGCGCGACCGGAGGTCGGGTGCGAGCCGACCGAGACCAGGCTGATGACCTGCAAGGCGGGTTTGTTCGTGGTCGCGGGCTTAGGCTGCATCGCGTTTATCTCCATTGCGCCAGGCATCTACGGCGGCGATCAGCGCAGCGAACACTTCGCTGCTGTCGCCGATCACCGACAGGTCGGCGCGTTTGATCATGTCGCAGCCAGGGTCCATGTTGACCGCCACCACCTTGTCGCAGGCGCCAATGCCTTGCAGGTGCTGGATGGCCCCGGAAATTCCCACGGCCATGTACACCCGGGCCGTGACCCAGGTGCCGGTCGCGCCGACCTGGCGGTCGCGGGCCATGAAGCCGTTGTCCACCGCCACCCGCGAGGCGCCTTCGGTGGCGCCCAGTGCGGCGGCGGTGCGATGGAACAGATCCCAGTCCTTGACGCCGTTGCCGCCGGAGAAGATGAACTCCGATTCGGCCATGGGAATCGCGGCCGGGTCGACGGCCACGGCGCCCAGGTCTTCGATGCGCGGCAAGCTGCGCGCCACGGTTGTGGATAACTCCACGGCCAAGGCTTCATGACGGGTCTCGCTGACCGGCTCTGCGCATTCGGCGGCAGCCAGGATCAGCCGCGCCAATGGCCGCACCAGGTCTTCGCGGCCGGCACCGGCGCGGGCGATGCACTGGCCGTCCTTGATCTGCCAGACCCGCGTGGCCGGACGCTCGCCCAGGCTGGCGGCAAAGCGTCGGCCCAGCTCGCCGCCACCGGTGCGGCTGTCGGGCAGCAGCCAGTGGCGCGGGTCGAACTGGTTATCCACAGCCCGCAGGCCTTGCACACGCTGCTCGGGTGAATAACCTTCGAATGTGTCATCGGTCAGCACCAGCAGGCGGTCAACGCCAGCGGTGTCGAATGCGCTTTCCTTATGCTCGCCAAACACCACGGCCAGCACTGCGCCGTCGCTGCCGGCCAGTTGCCGCGCCAGCCCCAGCAGGTCGCGGTCGTGGCTGCTCAGGCGGCCGCCGACCATGTCCGGCACCACGCTGATAATGAAGGCCGGCTGCGCAACGCTGTGCAGCGGCAGTTGCACTTCCACAGCGGCGCTGCGCTTGACCGCGCCGCCCTGCTGGGCGCCGCTGCGGTCGATGCGTTTGAGTCCGTTGGGGCCGATAAAACCGATGCCATGGACCTTTTTGCGCAGGACCCCGTTGGGCCCCATCCAGCGTTCCTGCACCGGTTGCATGGCGGCATGCAGCGGGTGCAGACGGTTACGGGCGATCCATTCGGCGCGTGGGTCGCGGCGGATAATGTCGCTCATCAGTGCACCTCCGCAGGTTCACGTTTGGCCTGCACCGGCTGGCGGGCCGGCGCGGCGTCGTCTTCGATCAAGACATCGGCCACCAGCTCGGCCAGGTCCTTGATCAGCGGGCGCGGTTCGACCACGCCTTCGAGCATGGCCGTGCATTGCGGGCAACCGACGGCCACCAGCTCGGCGGCGGTTTCGCGGATGTCTTCCATGCGCATGTCGGGAATCCGCTGCTTGCCAGGGATGTCGGTGATCGGCGCACCGCCGCCACCGCCGCAGCAGCGCGAGCGGAAACCGGAACGCTGCATTTCCTTGACCTCGATGCCCAGCGCACGCAGCACTTCGCGCGGCGCCTCGTATTCACCGTTGTAGCGGCCCAGATAGCACGGGTCGTGATAGGTCACGCTGCCGCCTTTGTGCTGGCCGAGATTCAGCGCGCCGGCCTGGATCAGTTCGGCGATAAAGGTGCTGTGGTGCTGCACCTGATACTCGCCGCCAAACGCACCGTATTCGTTCTTGAGCACATGGAAGCTGTGCGGGTCGCAGGTCACGATGCGCGCAAAGCGATAACGCGCCAGGGTCTGGATATTGCGCTTGGCCAGGGTCTGGAAAGTGGCTTCATCGCCCAGACGCCGGGCCACATCGCCGCTGTCGCGTTCTTCAAGGCCGAGCACGGCAAAGTCGACGCCCGCCGCCTTGAGCACTTTGACGAAGGCGCGCAGGGTGCGCTGGTTGCGCATGTCGAAGGCACCGTCGCCGACCCAGAACAGCACATCGGCGCTTTTCTTCTCGCTGAACAGGTTCAGGTTCAGGTCCGCCGCCCAGTTCAAGCGGCCACCGGGGTTGAAGCCGCCGGGGTTATCGGTGGCGATCAGGTTATCCAGCACCTCGGCGCCCTTGTTCGGCGTGGCGCCACGTTCCAGGGTCAGGTGACGACGCATGTCGACGATGGCATCGACGTGCTCGATCATCATCGGGCACTCCTCGACGCAGGCGCGGCAGGTGGTGCAGGACCACAGGGTCTCGGCGTCCACCAGGCCGTTGACGATGGGCTGGTGCGGATGACCGCCGTGTTCGCCGATGGCCTTTCCGGGGTACGGGCTGCCGGCAAATTTGGCGTCAGTGCCGCCGGCCAGGCCGACGACCATGTCCTGAATCAGCTTCTTGGGGTTCAACGGCTGGCCGGCGGCAAACGCCGGGCACGCGGCTTCGCATTTACCGCACTGCACGCAGGCGTCGAAGCCCAGCAACTGGTTCCAGGTGAAGTCCTTGGGTTTTTCCACACCCAATGGCGCTTGCGGGTCGTCCAGGTCCAGCGGCTTGAGGCCGGTCGAGCGACCGCCACCGAAGCGCTCGGCGCGGCGGTGCCAGGCCAGGTGCAAGGCACCGGCGAAGGCGTGCTTCATCGGCCCGCCCCAAGTCATGCCGAAGAACAGCTCGCTCACGCCCCACAGCACGCCCAGCGCCAGGATTGCCGCCAGCACCCAGCCGCCAAAGTCGGCAGGCAGGATGCCGGCCACCGGCAGGGTCAGCACGAAGAAGCTTGCCGAGAACGCCAGCAGGCTTTTCGGCAGGCGCATCCACGGGCCTTTGGACAACCGCGACGGCGGGTTCAGGCGCCTGCGGAAAACGAAGATCGCCCCGACGAACATCACTGCCGTCATCAACAGCAGTGCATAGCCGAGAATCTGGTTATGCAGGCCGAAACCGTGCACCAGAATCGCCAGCACGATCGACGCCACTGCACCACCGGCGGTGGCTACGTGGGTGTTGGCGATGTATTTGTCGCGGGCGACCACATGGTGCAAGTCCACCATGTAACGCTTGGGCATGGCCAGCAGGCCGCCAAGCAAATCGACTTTCGAAGCGCGGCCGTTACGCCACAGCCTGACCCGCCGCAAGGCCCCCAGGACACCAAGGCCCAGGGCGGCAAACAGCAGAATCGGAAGAATAGTGTTGAGCATTGAATTGCCCTCGTACCCGTAGGAGCGCGCTTGCCCGCGACCGGCTGCGTTAGCAGTCGTAAATTTTCAGCATTTCCGAGAATTTGCGAGCGCTTACGCACTCGGTCGCGGGCAAGCGCGCTCCTACGGGAAGGTGGTGGCCGTCAGAAATCTTTACAGAGCCTGAGCCCGTCGTAGATCGCCGCGTGGACGTTGCGTTGTGCCACGCAGTCGCCGATCCGGTACAGCAGGTAACCATCGCCCGGCTGGCTGAGGATCGGTTGCGGCGCGATGGCGAACAGGGCATCGATGTCGATCTGGCCCTTGTTGCGCGAGCCTTCCTTGAGCGCGTAGTAGATCGCCTCGTCGGGACGCACGCCGTTCTCCACAACCACCTGGTCGACCACCCGCTCCTCTTTGGCGCCGGTGTATTCGTTCTCCAGCACGGCAATCAGCTTGTCGCCTTCGCGGTAGACCTTTTCCAGCATCATGTCCCCGGTCATGATCACCTCTTTGGGGTACATGCTGCGGTAGTAGGTCGGAAAGGTCGTGCCGCCCATCGCCACGCCCGGCTTGATGTCGTCGGTGACGATCTCGACCTGGCAGCCCTTGTCGGCCAGGAAGTCCGCCGCCGACATACCGGTGAATTCACAGATGGTGTCATAGACCAGCACGCTCTTGCCCGGCGCGACCTTGCCGTCGAGGATGTCCCAGCTGCTGACCACCAGCCCTTCTTCCGAACCCCAGTGTTCGTTCTGCTCCAGGAACGGATGACCGCCCACCGCCAGCACCACGATGTCCGGGCGCAGGTCGAGAATGGTTGCCGCGTCTGCGGCGGTGCCCAGGCGCAAATCGACTTTCAGGCGCGCCAGCTCCAGTTGATACCAACGGGTAATACCGGCGATCTGGTCGCGCTGCGGTGCCTTGGAGGCCGTGGTGATCTGCCCGCCGATGGCGTCCTTCTTCTCGAACAGGGTCACGTCGTGGCCGCGCTCGGCCGACACCCGCGCCGCTTCCATACCGGCGGGACCTGCACCAACCACCACCACCTTGCGTTTCGGCCCGGTGGATTTTTCGATGATGTGCGGCACGCCCATGTATTCACGCGAGGTCGCAGCGTTCTGGATGCACAGCACGTCCAGGCCCTGGTACTGGCGGTCGATGCAGTAGTTGGCACCGACGCACTGCTTGATCTGGTCGATCTGGCCCATCTTGATCTTGGCGATCAGGTGCGGGTCGGCAATGTGCGCGCGGGTCATGCCGACCATGTCGACATAGCCGCCTTCGAGAATCCGCGTGGCCTGGTTCGGGTCCTTGATGTTCTGCGCGTGCAGCACCGGGATCTTGACCACTTCCTTGATGCCGGCCGCCAGGTGCAGGAACGGCTCCGGTGGATAACTCATGTTGGGAATGACGTTGGCCAGCGTGTTGTGCGTGTCGCAACCCGAGCCGATCACGCCGAAGAAGTCCAGCAGGCCGGTGTCGTCGTAGTACTTGGCGATCTGCTTCATGTCGTCGTGCGACAGGCCATCGGGGTGGAATTCGTCACCACAGATGCGCATGCCCACGCAGAAGTCGCGGCCGACTTCAGCGCGCACGGCCTTGAGCACTTCCATGCCGAACTTCATCCGCCCCTCGAAGCTGCCGCCCCATTCGTCGGTACGCTTGTTGACCCGCGGGCTCCAGAACTGGTCGATCATGTGCTGGTGCACCGCCGACAGCTCGATGCCGTCCAGGCCACCTTCCATCGCCCGGCGCGCAGCCTGGGCGTAGTTGCCGATGATGCGCCAGATTTCTTCGGGCTCGATGGTCTTGCAGGTCGCGCGGTGCACCGGCTCACGGATGCCCGACGGCGACATCAGGGTCGGCCAGTGATCGCCGTCCCAGCGTGAGCGACGGCCCATGTGGGTAATCTGGATCATGATCTTGGCGCCGTGCTTGTGCATGGCGTCAGCGAGGTTCTGGAAATGCGGGATGATCCGGTCGGTGGCCAGGTTGACCGACTTCCACCAGCTTTGCGGGCTGTCGATGGCGACCACCGAGGAGCCGCCACAGATGGCCAGGCCGATGCCGCCCTTGGCCTTCTCTTCGTAGTATTTGACGTAGCGTTCGGTGGTCATGCCGCCGTCGGTGGCATACACCTCGGCGTGGGCGGTACTGAGCACACGGTTACGAATGGTCAGCTTGCCGATCTGGATCGGCTGGAACATCGCTTCAAAAGCCATTTCCAAAACTCCTCAAGGCGAAAGCAGGCTGTATACGCTCGGTCTTGTATGCGAGGCCGGACCGGCCGGCCTCGCGTTGCCAGAGCTTTACTCGCCGTGCTTTCCAACGGCGCGGTTAAAGTGGTTTGACGACAAACAGACCGTCGTCATGGCCCTCTTCGGAGCCTCCATAAACCTGTTCGGCTACGGTACGGATCGAGCTGCCACGGGCGGCCAGGATCTGGTCCATGGCGCCGGCGAACCAGCCGGTGAACATGTAGTCGACCTTGCGACCGACCTTGCCGTACACGTACACGAACGCCGAGTGCTCAAGCTTGACGCTGGCAGTGCCTTTATCGAGGTCGATGTCCTGGATCTTGAACAGGCCCCAGCCGCGTTGCGACAGGCGCTTCATGTAGTGCTCGAACACCGCGACGCCTTCCAGGCCGTGGCATTCGGCTTCTTTCTCGCACCAGTGCCAGGCGGATTTGTAGCCGGCCTTGTAGAGGATTTCGGCATAGGCGTCGGCGCCCAGGACTTCTTCGATCCCGATGTGGTTGTTGACGAAGAAATGGCGCGGTACATACAGCATCGGCAGGGCATCGGATGTCCAGATACCGGTCTCGCTGTCGACTTCGATGGGCAGTTGCGGGGCGATCTTGACCATGGAAACTTGACTCCAGAAAAATTCTTGTGGTGAGGCAAACCGTTGGCTGCCTTGAAATAGAAGGTGTCAGCGCCGTACGGGCGCTTTATTCGCCCCAGACATCGCCCAGTACGCGAACCCAGTTCTCGCCCATGATCTTGCGCACCACGCTCTCGGAGTGGCCGCGCTTGAGCAGGGTCTCGGTCAGGTTGGGGAATTCGCCCACGGTGCGGATGCCCAGCGGGTTGATGATCTTGCCGAAGCTGGTCAGGCGACGGGCGTAGCCCTTGTCGTGGGTCAGGTATTCGAAGAAGTCCTGGCCGTGGCCCTGGGTGAAGTCGGTGCCGATGCCGATGGCGTCTTCGCCGACGATGTTCATGGTGTACTCGATGGCCTCGGCGTAATCGTCGATGGTCGAGTCGATGCCCTTGGCCAGGAAGGGCGCGAACATGGTGACGCCGACAAAACCGCCGTGATCGGCGATGAACTTCAGTTCTTCATCGGACTTGTTGCGCGGGTGCTCTTTAAGCCCGGACGGCAGGCAGTGGGAATAGCAGACCGGCTTTTTCGATTCGAGGATGACTTCCTCGCTGGTTTTCGAGCCCACGTGGGACAGGTCGCACATGACCCCGACGCGGTTCATTTCGGCCACGATCTCGCGACCGAAGCCCGACAGGCCGCCGTCGCGCTCGTAGCAGCCGGTGCCGACCAGGTTCTGGGTGTTGTAGCACATCTGCACAATGCCCACGCCGAGCTTCTTGAAGATCTCGACATAACCGATCTGGTCTTCATAGGCGTGCGCGTTCTGGAAGCCGAACAGGATGCCGGTCTTGCCAATTTCCTTGGCCTTGCGGATGTCGGCGGTGGTCTGCACCGGCATCACCAGGTCGCTGTTTTCGCGCATCAGCTTCATGCTGGTGCTGATGCTGTTGACCGTGGCCTGGAAGCCTTCCCACACCGACACGGTGCAGTTGGCCATGGTCAGGCCGCCCTTGCGCATGTCTTCAAACAGCTCGCGGTTCCACTTGGCGATGATCAGGCCGTCAATAACGATGCTGTCGGCGTGAAGTTCGGCTGGGCTCATCAGGCGGTCCCCTTTCTCTAGGTGCTTGCGCGCCAAATCGGCTGTCGGCGCTATTGGGGCCAGCATATGCCGCAGGCGCAGGTGAGCCGGATGCAAAAACGACAGGGGAATTGCCGAAAGCGTCAATCCGCGACAAAGGGTACTGCCCAGCCACCTGGCTGCATGGCAAACCTGTTCTTTGTCATGCGCTTGAGCCAGAATTCAGCGCATCAATGGATCGGAGCGTGATAGATGAAAACCTTTTTCCTGGGACTGGCACTGACAAGTGCCATGGCAAGCAACGCCTGGGCTGCACAGGATCCTGAAACATCCCCCTGCGATGGCGTCGACAGCGACAACCAGACCCTGGAATGCTCCATCTATAGCCGCGAGACCGCCGAGGCGCTGCTCAAGGAAAACTTCCAGAACCTGCTCAACCGGGTGCAGTCGCAGTTTGTGGCCAACAAGACCCAGTTCAACGACTTCACCAACAAGCTCAAGGACGCCCAGAAAGCCTGGGAAAAACTGCGCGACACCGACTGCGCCGTCGAAGTCTTCCCGTCGGCGGCCGGCAGCAAAGCGTTCAAAATCAGCGAAAACGACTGTATTGCGCGGATGAGCGACGAACGCTCGGAGTATCTGGAGTCGATCGCACAGGAATAATGCCGGCCCGAATGCGCTACCCTGTGGTCTTTCAACGAAAGACACAGGGCATTACATGATCATTTGCGGCGTGGAAATCAAAGGCAGCGAAGCCATTTTTGCCTTGGCGACCCGGCAGAACGACGGCATCAGCCACTTGCCACTGGCAACCCGCAAAGTGGCGCTGGCCGACGATGACGAGTCCGCCAACGTCAAGGACTTCGCCGCACGAATCGCCGCCTTCGTGCGCGAAAACGGCATCAGCCACATCGTGATCAAGAAGCGCAGCAAGAAAGGCGAATTCGCCGGCGGCCCGACGACATTCAAGATCGAGACGGTCTTTCAGTTGCTGGCCGACTGCGAGGTGACACTGCTGTCACCGCAGACCATCAATGCCCAGCACAAGAAACACGACTTCACCCTGCCCGACAGCCTGAACAAGTACCAGCATGAAGCGTTCAAGAGCGCCTGTGCCGGGCTGATGAAGAGCGTTTAAGCCCTATCGGGCCAGCCACTGCAAGGTGTAGCGCAGCGATTCTGCCAGCATCGGCCCATGGCCCAGGCCGGGAAATACCCGGTACTGCACCTGCAGGCCGGTGTTATGCGCCAGCGCCTCGGTCAGTTGCGCTGCGCTGTTCTCGTTCACCTGGCTGGTTGCCGCCCGCCCCGGCACTGCGGGCTCCTGATCGCCGCGCATCAGCAGCAGGTTCAGGGGCTGGCCTTTCAGGCGTGCGGCAAAACCTTCCTGCTCACCCAGAATCGCGCCGTCGCCCCACCACAGCGACGGGCTGGCTGCGGCGTACGACTGAAACTCGCCGGGGCGGCTCAACAGCGCATGCAAGACCAGCAGCCCGCCGTAGGAATGCCCCCACAACGCCTGCCGCTGCGCATCCACACGATAGTGGCTGGCGACCAGCGGTTTGATGCGTTGCTGCACCAGGTCGAGAAACACATCGGCGCCACCGCTGGGTTCGTTGGTCAGCGGATCGAGCTGCACCGCGGTGTCGCGCTCTGGCGTGTAATCCAGCGTGCGGGCGCTGCGGTCGATGCGCAGCGGGGTGTCGGTGCCAATCGCCACCAGCAGCGGCGCATTGCCCTTGTCCAGCTGGGCCAATAGCCCGTCATCCAGCGCGCCAACCGCGGCATTGCCATCCAGCAGATACGCCACCGGATAACCACTGGCCGGCGGCGGGCGTTTGGGCACGCCGATCCATAGACGGTAATGACGCAGGCCATCGGCCGAGTCCAGACTGTGTTGCTCGAAGCGATAAGGCAAATCCTGACGCTGCAGAATCTCGCCGTTCATTTTTTCATCCACTGCGGGCCGGGCCTGCGCACTTGAAAGGCAGGCGCACAGGGCCAGGCCGGCCACTGACAGGCGGCTCATGAGGATGCCCATCAGAACGACGCAGTCAGGCTGGTGTACAAGGTCCGCCCGGACTCGTTATAGGTCGCAGCGCCGGCGCCTTCGATATTGTTCACGCCTTGCGCGTTGCCCTCGCGGTACAGGCGCTTGTCGAACAGGTTATCGATGCCGGCCGACAGGCTGAGGTTTTTGGTCAGCTCATAAGTGCCGCTGATCCCGGCCAGCGCATACGGCGACAGCTGGTTATTGGCGGTGCCGGTGACACGATTGCCGTGGTAATCGTATTTTTTCGGCGTCTGCTTGCCGTACCAGGCCACGCTCATGCGCAGCGACAGTGCCTCGGTGACCTGCCAGTCGAGGGTCGAATTGAGTGTGTACTTGGGCGTGACCGACAGCACGTCGCCGGTTTGCTTGTTCTTCGATTGCAGCATGTAGGTGAAGTTGTTGTTCAGGTCCAGGCCATCGGCCAGCGGGATATTGAGCGTGCCTTCCAGGCCTTCGACTAGCGCCTTGGGCACATTCTCCCAGCGGAAGATATTGGCGTTGGCTGTAGTACCAAGGCCGCCGCTGGCCACATTGACCGGGGTCATGCCTGATTCGACCTTGTTCTTGTAGTCATTGCGGAAGTAGGTCAGACCGGCCACCCAGCCATTATCGCGCCACTCGATACCCAGCTCCTTGTTGACGCTGGTCTCGGCCTCAAGATCGGCATTGCCTTGCAGGTAGCAGCTGGTGGTCGAGCCGTAACAGCCCTGGCCGTTGCTGTAGAGCAGGTAGTTGGGGTTGAGCTGGTACAGGTTCGGCACTTTATAGGCACGGGCAATACCGGCCTTCAGCGTAATGGTGTCGGTCAGCACTTGCGACAGGTTGAGCGACGGGCTCCAGTTATCGCCGACGATGTCATGGTGATCGAAGCGCAGGCCGGGTGTCAGTCTGGTGCCGGGCAACAGCTCGATATTGTCCTCGACAAACAGTGAAGTAATCCGTGATGCCGATTCGGTGCTGCGATTACTGCTGGAAATACCGGGTACCGTACCGCCGGCCGTGGTGGTCTGGGTGTTGGAACTTGGATCGTCAAGCTTCTGTTCGACCCACTCGGTGCCCACGGTCAGGACATGGTCGACCCCCAGGTGCAGCGGCAGGTTGACCTCGCCATGAGCGGTCAAGGTATTGAGCCTTGTGGTGTAGACGCTGTCGTTGGCGAAGATGCCCTCGGTACCACCGGCCAGACCTTCGTTGATCCGGGTATTGCGGGTCTTTTCATACTGCACGTAGGCCAGGCTGGTGCCCAGGTCCCAGTCGCCACGATGCGTCAGTGCAAAGCTCTGGCGATACAGGCGATTGGTTTCGTGACCCAGCAGGTTCTTCACGGTGCTGTTGCTGTTGGTGTTCTGGGTATCGCCGGTGTAGATATTGCCCTGGCGGCTGAAGCCGGCTTCCAGATCAATCGTCTGCTCGGGCGACAACTTCCAGCTCAGCAAGCCGTTGAGGTCCTTGTTGCGCACGCCTTCACGCCCAGCCGGCAAGGTGCCGACCTGATTGCCGGTGCGCAGCGATTCATGGCCCTGGTTGATGTCGGCGTCGTCCGAATCGGTTTTGGCGACGTTGCCGTAAACGCGGTAGCTCAGGCTATCGGTCAGCGGGCCATTGAGGCCGAAGTTCATGCGCCGGGTGGCGCCCTCTTCGGAGTGCTGGGAAATCGAGTTGTAGACCGTGGCCGAGCCATGGGTTTCAGTGCCCGGCTTTTTGGTGATGATGTTCACCACGCCGCCCGCCGCGCCGTTACCGTAACGCGCCGCTGCAGGGCCGCGCAGCACCTCGATGCGCTCGACCTGATCGGCCGGCACCCAGTTGCTGTCGCCACGGCTGTCGCGCTCGCCGCGCCAGCCGTAACGCACAGAGTTACGACTGCTGACAGGTTTGCCATCGACCAGGATCAGGGTGTTTTCCGGGCCCATGCCACGGATGTCGATCTGGCGGTTATTGCCGCGCTGGCCGCTGCTGGAGTTACCGGTCAGGTTGACGCCCGGCATGGTGCGGATGATCTGCGACAGGTCATTTCCCGGCGGGTGCTTCTTGATGTCGTCGCGGGTGATGATCGAGACACCGGGCGCCTGCTTGACCTCCTCTTCGGCGGTGGCCAGCACCGTCTGGCTGGGCAGCTCCATTGCCGGTGCAGACGCGGCTTCATCGGCCTGCGCAGCGACGGGCAACAGGCAGCAGCCCGACAGCAGCAAGGTGGTTAACGGCAGGGGTGACAGGCGCACAGACATCAGTGATCTCCAGGAACGACAAGCGGCAGAAGGCGCAGAGGTCACAAATGATAATTAGTGGCAGTTGAGAGTAAAGCGCATTAACTTTCTAAACACAGGGCGCGGCCGGCAAGCGCATCTTCATGCTCAGCCCTTGCTCCAGCCGGCTGGCCCACAGCTGCCCGCCCTGCAACTCAATGGCTTTGCGCGCAATGCTCAACCCCAGGCCGAAACCCTGGCCGCTGCTGCCGTCGAGTCGGCGAAACGGTTCGAACATGCTTTGCAGGTCGTGCTCGGCCACGCCGGGGCCCTGATCGTCGAGGCTCAGCAGCCAATAGTTGCCTTCACGCTGGCCGCGCAGACGGATCACGCCATCGGCCGGGGAATGGCGGATGGCATTGCGCAGCAGGTTTTCCAGCGCCTGGGCGAAGCTGTTCAGGTGGATATGCACAACGCATTCGGTGCCCGGCTCGCAGACCAGCCGTGACGGCGCCCAGCCGCTCTCGAAACAGGCATCGGCGCACAGCGCTTCCCAGACCGACAGCACCATGACCTCTTCACGCGGCAGTTGCGGACACTCGGTGTCCAGCCAGGCCAGGTCCAGGCTGTCGTCGACCAGCCGCTGCATATCGTCGATCTCCCGCCCTAGCCGCTCCTGCAATTGCTCGGCGGGCAGGTGGCTGTCGCAGGCAATGCGCAAGCGCGCCAGCGGTGTGCGGATTTCATGCGACAACGCCCGGAGCATTTGCCGCTGCTGGTTCAGGCTCTGGCGCAAACGCACCGCCATATGGTCGAAGGCCTGCGCCAGTTCGCCCAGTTCGTCGCGGCGCAGGGCGACGCGGCTGCCCAGGCCGCTGTCCAGATCATCGGCACGCAGAGCGTTGGCCCGCTCGCGCAGATCGGCCAGCGGCACCACCACCAGCCGGTACAGCAACAGGCCCAGCACCAGCGCCAGCAAGGCCGGCACCACGCCGTGGGAAATCACATGGGTCCAGGGCGTCAGGCCGCCGGGCAACAGGCGTTCGGGCAATTGCAGCACCAGCCGGCCGCTTTGCGGGTGCAGGGGAAACTCGATGCTGACATACGGCAGCTCATCCTGCAGGCGCCGGCTCATGGGCCAGTCGAGCTTGCGCATATAAGTCAGGTGGCCGACCTCTTCGGCGCTCAAGGGTTGGGTGCCGAGGCTCTGCAGGCGCGCATCGAGTACTGCAAACCAGGTCTGCTCCTGCGCCATCATCTGCTCGCGCCAGCGCTCGACGGCCAGCGGGTCAGCGCCTTGCGCCAGCGTTTCAGCCTGGGCGGCGTAGCCTTCAAGCAATGCACGCTCGGGCGGGGTCAGGAAATAGGTGCTGCGCTCAAGCTTCAAACCCCAGATCCACACGGTCCAGACCAGCACCAGGCAAAAGCACACCTGTAGCAGCGCCAGCTTCCATAACAACGAATGCCGACGACGCATCATCACGTCGCCGCCCGGACCAGCACATAGCCTTGATTGCGCACGGCCTGAATCTGCACCTCGTGCGCTTCAATGGCCGTGAGCTTGCGGCGAATGTTGCACACATGCACATCCAGGCCGCGATCCAGACGGGTGTAGTTACGGTGCAGCACGTGCTGATACAGAAACGGCTTGCTCAAGGGCTGGCCGGCATGTTCCTGCAAGGTGGTCAGCAAGCGGTATTCCGACGGTGTCAGCCCTGCCGGACCGCTGCTGCCAGACACGTCTTGGGCAATCGGGTCAAAGCGCAACGCACCGCCAGCTGCCGGCGCCTGCGGCCCGCGCCGGTCCAGTGCGACACGGCGCAACAGCGCGCCGATGCGCGCATCGAGTTCGGCCAGGCTGAAGGGTTTGGGCAGATAATCGTCGGCGCCCTGGGTAAAGCCGGTAATGCGGTCCTGCTCGGCACCCAACGCCGACATCAGGATCACCGGAATCCCCTGCTGTTCACGCAAACGCGCCAACAGCTCAAGCCCGTCGAGGCCCGGCAGCATGATGTCGAGCAGCACCAGATCGAAACGCAGCGCCATCGCCTGCGCCAGCCCGGTGTCACCACGCTCGCAGGCAGTCACCTGAAAGCCCTGGCGTTGCAGGTGGTCGAGCAGCGGCAGGCGCAGTTGTTCATCGTCCTCGATCAGGAGAATGTGTACAGGCGTAGTCATGGCAGGTTCGTTGAGAGGTATTCACAGGTGCGGGAGTATTGCATCGGGGCCGGGTGCAAACAAATGAAGGCATAAAAAAACCCGCGCATGCGCGGGTTTTTCATTCAGCCAGTCAACACTCAGTTGATCTTGGCATCCAGCTCGCCGCGGGCATAACGCTCGAACATGCGGTCCAGGGAGACCGGCTTGATCTTCGAGGCGTTGCCGGCGGTGCCGAAGGCTTCGTAACGGGCGATGCACACGTCACGCATGGCCACGACGGTCTTGGCCAGGTATTTGCGCGGGTCGAACTCGGCCGGGTGCTTGGCCAGGAACTCGCGGATGGCACCGGTGGAGGCCAGGCGCAGGTCGGTGTCGATGTTGACCTTGCGCACGCCGTGCTTGATGCCTTCAACGATTTCTTCGACCGGCACACCGTAGGTTTCCTTGATGTCGCCGCCGTACTCGTTGATGATTTTCAGCCACTCTTGCGGCACCGAAGACGAGCCGTGCATCACCAGGTGGGTGTTAGGGATACGCTTGTGGATGGCCTTGATCTGCTCGATGGCCAGAATGTCGCCGGTAGGCGGCTTGGTGAACTTGTAAGCGCCGTGGCTGGTGCCGATGGCGATGGCCAGGGCATCGACCTGAGTGCGCTTGACGAAGTCGGCGGCTTCTTCAGGGTCGGTCAGCATCTGGCTGTGATCCAGAATGCCTTCGGCACCCACGCCGTCTTCTTCACCGGCCATACCGGTTTCCAGCGAACCCAGCACGCCCAGCTCACCTTCTACCGACACGCCGCAGGCGTGAGCGAAAGCCACTACGCGACGGGTGACGTCGACGTTGTAGTCGTAGCTGGCCGGCGTCTTGCCGTCTTCGCCCAGGGAGCCGTCCATCATCACCGAGCTGAAGCCCAGCTGGATCGAACGCTGGCAGATGTCAGGGCTGGTGCCGTGGTCCTGGTGCATGACCACCGGAATGTGCGGGAACTCTTCGATGGCCGCCAGGATCAGGTGACGCAGGAACGGGGCACCGGCGTATTTGCGGGCACCGGCCGAAGCCTGAACGATCACCGGGGAGTCGGTCTTGTCGGCCGCTTCCATAATGGCGCGCATCTGTTCCAGGTTGTTTACGTTGAAAGCTGGAACGCCATAGCCAAATTCGGCGGCGTGGTCCAACATCTGGCGCATGCTGATAAGTGCCATTGTCTTTTTCTCTCCCGATCGGGTCGTTAATCGTGCGAGCCTGCCCCAGTGGCGGCTGCTATTCAAGTTATGTGCGCGGACGATTTGAAACGCCCGCGCCGGACCGTGCTGCAGTTTATCTGACCTTGCAGCCACGACCGATCAAATCATTGGTGGCGGTCCAGTACACCAGACCGTCATCACCATTTTTGGCCAGCGACAATACGCCATTGCCATACAACTCGCCGATGCCACCGGGCTCGGCCTGCAGGCGAAATACCTGATCGCTCTGGTTCAGGCGCACATCCACCGCGTTGTGTGCGGCGTCGGTATAGCGCCAGTTGACCTCGGCCTTGCTGTCACACACCCAGCGGGTCCAAGGGTCAACCGTTGGCGCCGGCTTGAAGACTGTGCAACCGCCAAGCAAAACCAATGCTCCAAGAGCAATCACGCCTTTCATTCACTCTCCTGCCTGCCCGGTTTGTCGATCAAGGGCAGTGCTGTTCGTTTTTACCATCGTCAGTCGGTTCACCCGTGGCCTGGGCTTCGACCCGCTGACTGTTCTCGGTGGTCGGTACATTCACGGCTGCCGGGCTGAATACTTGACAGGCCCGGTTGCTCCCCGAACCGCTACAGCCAGACAGTACAGCGCAACTTACCAACAGCAGGGCGGCGATTTTCATGGCGAAACTCCTTTTGCTTGAAAGATATCCACCCTGTTAATGACCGCCGTGATGCCTGGATGTTGCCTGCACTCGCTCCGCCCGGATCAGCGACACCCTACATTGCCGATCTGCGGCATGAAGTCGTAACGATCCCAGAACGCCTGACCGCCACGTTTATCCACCACCTGAATCGTTTCGGCCTGCCAGCGCGCCTGATAGCAACTCAGTTGCACGGGCGCGGCCTGGCTGTCGTCCGGCTTGTCGTCGGGTGCAGGTGTTGCAGCGCAACCGGCCAGCACTCCAGCGATCAGTAATACCGGCAAGACCTTGACCATCATCGATACCTCAGGCAAAGCGGATCATTGCGCCTTGGCGCGTTGTTCAAGCACTTCGACCGCCGGCAGCACCTTGCCTTCGACGAACTCCAGGAACGCGCCGCCACCGGTGGAGATGTAGGAAATCTGCGCGCCGACGCCGTATTTGTCGATGGCCGCCAGAGTGTCACCGCCACCGGCGATCGAGAAGGCATCGCTCTCGGCAATCGCCTTGGCCAGCACTTTGGTGCCGTTGCCGAACTGGTCGAACTCGAACACGCCCACCGGGCCGTTCCACAGGATAGTCTTTGAAGATTTCAACAATTGGGCGAACTGCTCGGCGGTTTGCGGGCCGATGTCCAGAATCATGTCGTCTTCGGCCACATCGGCGACCAGCTTGATGGTCGCTTCAGCGTCTTCGGCGAAGGCCTTGGCCACCACCACATCGACCGGCAGCGGTACGCTGACCTTGGCGGCGATGGCACGGGCGGTGTCGAGCAGATCCGGTTCGTACAGCGATTTGCCGACCGGGTGCCCGGCAGCGGCCAGGAAGGTGTTGGCGATGCCGCCGCCGACGATCAGTTGATCGCAGATCGTGCTCAGGCTGTTGAGGACATCGAGCTTGGTCGACACCTTGGAGCCGGCCACGATGGCGGCCATCGGCTTTGCCGGTGCGCCCAGCGCCTTGCCCAGTGCGTCCAGCTCAGCGGCGAGCAACGGACCTGCGGCGGCAACTTTGGCGAACTTGGCCACGCCATGGGTCGAACCCTCGGCGCGGTGCGCGGTGCCGAACGCGTCCATCACGAACACGTCGCACAGGGCGGCGTACTTCTGCGCCAGCTCGTCGGCGTTCTTTTTCTCGCCCTTGTTGAAGCGCACGTTTTCGAACAGCACCACGTCGCCGGCCTTGACCTCGACGCCGTCCAGGTAGTCGGCCACCAGCGCGACTTCACGGCCCAGCGCCTTGCTCAGGTAGTCGGCGACCGGCTTGAGGCTGTTCTCGGCGGAAAATTCGCCCTCGACCGGACGGCCCAGGTGCGAGCAAACCATGACCGCAGCGCCCTTCTCCAGTGCCAGCTTGATGGTCGGCAGAGAGGCGAGAATCCGCGCATCGCTGCTGACAGCGCCATCCTTGATCGGCACGTTGAGGTCTTCGCGGATCAGTACACGCTTACCTTGCAGATCAAGGTCGGTCATCTTCAACACGGTCATGAGGCGTTCCTGTTTTTACTGTTGTGGGTCTGCAACGCGCAGAAAGTGGCCTGCAACGTCGAGCATTCGGTTGGCAAAGCCCCATTCGTTATCGAACCAGGCCAGCACGTTGACCAGCCTGGGGCCGGACACGCGGGTCTGACTCGCATCGACGATCGCCGAATGAGGGTCATGATTGAAATCGCAACTGGCGTGCGGCAACTCGGTGTAGGCCAGCAAGCCTTTGAGCGGCCCTGCGCTTGCCGCTTCGCGCAGAATGCCGTTGATCTCGACAGCATCGGTGTCGCGCGCGGTCTGCACAATGATGTCCAGGCACGAGACGTTGACCGTCGGTACACGAACCGCTTTGGCCTGAATTCGCCCCGCAAGTTCCGGAAGCAGCCGTTCGATACCGCGGGCAAGACCGGTAGACACCGGAATGATCGACTGGAAGGCCGAGCGCGTACGGCGCAGGTCTTCATGATGATAGGCGTCGATCACCGGCTGGTCGTTCATCGCCGAGTGAATCGTGGTGATGGTGATGTAATCGAGCCCCAGCGCCTGATCCAGCAAGCGCAGCAACGGTACGCTGCAGTTGGTGGTGCAGGAGGCGGCAGAAACCAGCAGCTCGCGACCGGTCAGGTCCTGCTGGTTGATGCCATAGACGATGGTGGCGTCGACATCCGCCTCGCTGGCCATCGGCTGGGAAAACAGCACCCGCGGCGCACCGGCATCGAGAAAACGCTGGCCATCGTCGCGGGTGTTGTAGACACCGGAGCATTCCAGCACCAGGTCGATGTCCAGCGCCGCCCAGTCGATGCCCTCGGGCGTCGCACTGCGCAACACGCGGATGCGGTGGTCGTTGATGTGCAGATAATCGCCTTCGACCCGCACTTCGCCGGGGAACCGGCCGTGGGTGGAGTCAAAGCGCGTCAGGTATTCGAGACTGGCCATGTCGGCCAGATCGTTGATCGCCACGACCTCAAACCCCGCCTTCGCGCCGCGCTCGCACAGGGCGCGAACGACGCAACGGCCAATGCGGCCGTAGCCGTTCAAAGCAACTTTATAAGGGCGGGGCTGGGGCATGAAGTTCTCGCAGGTGTTGCCTGGACCCATGTAGCAGCGCGCTTGCCCGCGACCGAGTGCGCTAGCGCTCGTAAAGTCTGCGAAACGCTGAAAATCTACGACTGCTAACGCAGCCGGTCGCGGGCAAGCGCGCTCCTACCGAGGATGCGCGCGGTGTTTCTTGTCAGTCTTCGAGCAGTTCTTCGGCGGTGCCCAGGATGTTTTCCAGGGTGAAGCCGAACTCTTCGAACAGCGCGGCAGCCGGTGCCGACTCACCGAAGGTGGTCATGCCGATCACGCGGCCTTCCAGGCCCACGTACTTGTACCAGTAGTCGGCATGCGCCGCCTCGATGGCGATGCGGGCGCTGACCTGCAGCGGCAGAACCGACTGCTTGTAGCCGGCGTCCTGAGACTCGAACACGCTGGTGCACGGCATCGACACCACACGGACGTTGCGGCCCTTGGCAGTCAGTGCATCGTAAGCCTGAACCGCCAGGCCGACTTCGGAACCGGTGGCAATCAGGATCAGCTCCGGCTCGCCAACGCTGTCGCGCAGGACGTAACCGCCACGAGCGATATTGGCCAGTTGCTCGGCATCGCGAGCCTGGTGCTGCAGGTTCTGACGCGAGAAGATCAGCGCCGATGGACCGTCGTTACGCTCCAGCGCGTATTTCCAGGACACAGCCGATTCGACGGCGTCGGCAGGGCGCCAGGTGTCCAGGTTCGGCGTGGTGCGCAGGCTGGTCAATTGCTCGACCGGCTGGTGCGTCGGGCCGTCTTCGCCCAGACCGATGGAGTCGTGGGTGAACACGTGGATCACGCGCTGCTTCATCAGGGCGCCCATGCGCACGGCGTTGCGGGCGTATTCCATGAAGATCAGGAAGGTCGCGCCGTACGGCACGAAACCGCCGTGCAGGGCGATACCGTTCATGATTGCGCTCTGGGCGAACTCACGCACACCGTAGTGCAGGTAGTTGCCGTTGGCGTCTTCGCCGGTGATGCTCTTGCAGCCTTTCCAGATGGTCAGGTTGGAACCGGCCAGGTCCGCCGAACCGCCCAGCAGTTCAGGCAGCAGCGGGCCGAAAGCGCCCAGCGCGTTCTGGCTGGCCTTGCGGCTGGCGATGGTCTCGCCCTTGGCATTGACGTCAGCGACGTAGGCGGCGGACTTCTCGGCAAAATCAGCCGGCAGTTCGCCGCTCATGCGACGGATGAAATCGTTGGCCAGCTCAGGGAAAGCAGCGGAGTAGGCAGCGAAACGCTGGTCCCACTCGGCTTCGGCGGCCAGGCCTTTTTCCTTGGCGTTCCACTGTGCGTAGATGTCGGCCGGGATTTCGAACGGGCCGTAGTTCCATTTCAGCGCAGCACGGGTCAGGGCGATCTCGTCGGCACCCAGTGGCGCGCCGTGGGATTCCTCTTTGCCCGACTTGTTCGGCGAACCGAAGCCAATGGTGGTCTTGCAGCAGATCAGGGTCGGCTGGGCGCTTTTGCGCGCGGTTTCGATGGCGGTCTTGATCTCGTCGGCGTCATGGCCGTCGACATTGCGGATCACCTGCCAGTTGTAGGACTCGAAACGCTTTGGCGTGTCGTCGGTGAACCAGCCTTCGACTTCGCCATCGATGGAGATGCCGTTGTCGTCGTAGAACGCGATCAGCTTGCCCAGGCCCAGAGTACCGGCCAGAGAAGCGACTTCGTGGGAAATGCCTTCCATCATGCAGCCATCACCCATGAACACGTAGGTATTGTGGTTGACGATGTCATGGCCTGGACGGTTGAACTGCGCCGCCAGGGTTCTTTCGGCAATGGCAAAACCGACAGCGTTGGCAAAACCCTGGCCCAGAGGACCGGTAGTGGTTTCAACGCCCGGCGTGTAGCCGTATTCCGGGTGGCCTGGAGTGCGGCTGTGCAGTTGACGGAAGTTCTTCAGGTCGTCGATCGACAGGTCGTAACCGGTCAGGTGCAGCAACGAATAGATGAGCATCGAACCGTGACCGTTGGACAGAATGAAACGGTCGCGGTCGGCAAACGAAGGGTTGGCCGGGTTGTGCTTGAGAAAATCACGCCACAGGACTTCGGCGATATCCGCCATACCCATGGGGGCACCCGGGTGGCCGCTGTTGGCTTTTTGCACGGCATCCATGCTCAGGGCACGAATGGCGTTGGCACGCTCACGACGGCTAGGCATCGCTGATCTCCTGGAGGGTAAAGAATGGGATCGGAAAAAAGGCGACCATTTTCCCTCAGCGACTGGCTGGGGGCAATGGAAGATAGTCACAGGGCTGCTTTTTTCCTGTCGTGCAGGCGTCATTTGCAGTCAGCACTGGCGCTTATGCCCTGATAAGCACTTGAGAATAGCGCATCGCTACCAACCGGCATCAATATCAAAACTTTTTGATATTGATCTTGCGGCGTGCCCGGTCGCTGTCTAGACTGCCGCCTCATGAATATTCGCGTGCCCGCCATCGGCCATGATGCCTGCAACGAGTTGTCCGCCCTGTGCAAAGCCGGCGGCGATCCGCTGCGCCTGAATGTTCTGCGCGCGCTGACCAACGATTCGTTCGGGGTTCTGGAGCTGGCGCAGATCTTTGCCATCGGTCAGTCGGGCATGAGCCATCACCTCAAGGTCCTGTCCCAGGCCAGGCTGGTGGCGACGCGCCGCGAAGGCAACGCCATTTTCTATCGCCGCGCCCTGCCGCACCTCGATTCGACCGGCGGTCGGTTGCATGCCGCCCTGCTTGAAGAGGTCGATGCGCTGCGCCTGCCGGTCGAGGTCAAGGCGCGGGTCGATGCCGTGCATCGCCAGCGCGCAGCGGCCAGCCAGGACTTCTTTGCGCGGGTGGCCGACAAATTCCATGCCCAGCAAGACCTGATCGCAGGCCTTGGGCAATACCGCGACAGCCTGCTGGCGTTGCTCGACAAACTGCCTTTCGGCGCCGATGCCACCGTGCTTGAAGTCGGTCCCGGCGATGGCGGATTTCTGCCTGACCTGTCGCGACGCTTTGCCCATGTCACGGCGATGGACAACAGCCCGGCCATGCTCGAACTGGCGCGCGCACTGTGCGATCGCCAGGCGCTGGGCAACGTCGAGTTGCGTCTGGCCGATGCTTTGGGCGACGCTAAAGTGCAGGTCGATTGCGTCGTATTGAACATGGTGCTTCATCATTTCGCCGCACCGGCCGATGCCATTGAACAGTTGGCCGGGCACTTGCGCCCCGGCGCCAGCCTGTTGATAACGGACTTGTGCAGCCATGACCAGAGCTGGGCCAGGGAGGCCTGTGGCGATCTCTGGTTGGGCTTTGACCAGGAAGACCTGGCCCATTGGGCCATCGCCGCGGGGCTGGTCCCCGAACAGAGCCTTTACGTGGGCTTACGCAATGGTTTCCAGATCCAGGTTCGCCATTTTCAGCGACCGTCTGGCGACACTTACCCTCGGTTAAATTCAGGAAACCCGTAGACATGAGCGAATACTCACTTTTCACCTCCGAGTCCGTGTCCGAAGGACATCCGGACAAGATTGCCGACCAGATCTCCGACGCAGTCCTGGACGCCATCATCGCTGAAGACAAGTTCGCCCGTGTCGCGGTCGAAACCCTGGTCAAGACCGGCGTTGCAATCATTGCCGGCGAAGTCACCACCTCGGCCTGGGTCGACCTGGAAGATATTGTCCGTAACGTCATCCTCGACATCGGCTACAACAGCTCCGACGTCGGCTTCGACGGCGCTACCTGCGGCGTGATGAACATCATCGGCAAACAGTCGGTGGACATCGCCCAGGGCGTTGACCGCAGCAAGCCTGAAGACCAGGGCGCCGGCGACCAGGGCCTGATGTTCGGCTTTGCCAGCAACGAAACCGACGTGCTGATGCCAGCCCCGATCACCTTCTCGCACCAACTGGTGCAGCGCCAGGCCGAAGCCCGCAAGTCCGGCCTGCTGCCGTGGCTGCGCCCGGATGCCAAGTCGCAGGTGACCTGCCGCTACGAGAACGGCAAGGTTGTCGGCGTCGACGCCATCGTCCTGTCGACCCAGCACAACCCTGACGTGTCGTACAAAGACCTGCGCGAAGGCGTGATGGAGCTGATCGTCAAGCACGTGATCCCTGCGCACCTGCTGCACAAGGACACCCAGTTCCACATCAACCCGACCGGCAACTTCATCATCGGTGGCCCGGTGGGCGACTGCGGCCTGACCGGTCGCAAGATCATCGTCGACACCTACGGCGGCATGGCCCGTCACGGCGGTGGCGCGTTCTCCGGCAAGGACCCATCGAAGGTTGACCGCTCCGCCGCCTACGCCGGTCGCTATGTGGCCAAGAACATCGTGGCCGCCGGCCTGGCCGAGCGTTGCGAGATTCAGGTCTCTTACGCCATCGGTGTTGCCCAGCCGACCTCGATCTCGCTGAACACCTTCGGCACCGGCAAGCTGTCGGACGACAAGATCATCCAGCTGGTACGCGAGCACTTCGACCTGCGCCCATACGCCATCACCACCATGCTCGACCTGCTGCACCCGATGTACAAGCAGACCGCAGCCTATGGCCACTTCGGCCGTACGCCGTACGAGATGACCGTGGGCGACGACACCTTCACCGCCTTCACCTGGGAAAAAACCGACCGCGCCGCCGCCCTGCGCGCCGCTGCCGGCCTGTAATACCCCCGCAGTACGAAAAAGCCCCGCACGAGCAATCGTGCGGGGCTTTTT
Source organism: Pseudomonas sp. HP_08 (assembly GCF_055284095.1). Taxonomy (NCBI): domain Bacteria; kingdom Pseudomonadati; phylum Pseudomonadota; class Gammaproteobacteria; order Pseudomonadales; family Pseudomonadaceae; genus Pseudomonas; species Pseudomonas sp. HP_08. Next base: position 98,062 of record NZ_JBTOQC010000011.1, read on the forward strand.
GTTGTATCGCGTGTCGTTATGGCCCGCGAGCTTACTGCCGGATAAATTCAACCGGCACCGCGTCAGTCAGCCAGACGCCATTGTCGGCCTGGAAGAACCTGAATCCCGCCTGCTGCATGCGTTGGGCATCAATCTGCAATACCACGGGCTTGCCATAGCGCTGGCCGACCGACACCGCCGTTTGCTCGTCCTGCGACAGGTGTACATGGTGGCGGGAGCCGGCAATCAGGCCCTGTTCAAGAATCGACTCGAGAAAGCGCGTCGCGGTGCCGTGGTACAGCAGCGCTGGCGGGGTTTTCTCGACATGCTGAAGGTCCACGGCAGTGGTCGAGTGCCCTTGTACGGCGCGAATGCGCAGGCCGTCTTCGGAGAAGGCAAAGCGTTTCTTGTCATTGCCCTCGACCACCGCCTGGATAATTTCCAGGCTCAGTACACGACCGTCACTGGCGGCACCTGCGATCAACGCATCAAGGCTGGCCCAGCCTTCGCTGTCGAGCTGCAAGCCGATGGCTTGCGGCTCATGGCGCAATACATAGCTCAGAAACTTGCTGGTTTCAGACAGCTGCTTGCTGTTCATACATGTCCCTATCGGCACTATTGAGCCTGATGAGACCCGGTATTGCGCTGGCCGGTTCCGGTCCTACGCCCGGCGCGCCACCAGCAGCGCCGAGGCAGCACTGGCCAGCAAGCCGGCGCACACGCGGTTGAACAGTTGTTTGCTGGACGGGCGAGCGAACAGTTTGCGTGCATGCACGCCCATGGTCGCGTACAGGGCGATGGCCACGCACTCAAGCGCCAGGAACAGCGCTCCCAGCACCACGAACTGAGCCGTGACTTCCCGCGACGGGTCGACGAACTGCGGCAGGAACGCGGTAAACAGCAAGATGGCCTTGGGATTGCCGATAGCGACCAGAAACTCCTGACGCGCCAGTTTGAACAGGCTGGCCGAGCCTGCATCAACCTGCTGGTCCTCCTGGGGTCTGGCGCGCCAGAGCTGCCAGGCCAGATAGAACAGATACGCCGCGCCGACGATTTTTATCACATGAAACAACCATTCACTGGTGTGCAACACCGCCGCCAGCCCCACCGCTGCCAGGCCGATCATGATCGCGAAGGCCAGCATGCGCCCGGCACTTGCGACGCAAGAGGGAGCAAAACCGTAGCGGCTCGCATTGCTTACCGAAAGCAGATTATTCGGGCCGGGCGCCATGTTCAGCGCAAAGCAGGCGGGGATAAATACCGCCAGGGTAGTCAGGTCCATGAGGGCTCTCCTAAAGCGAAACAGCAATCTGTCATGCACACCACGAGCGCTCAAGGCACAGCCAGGCGCTTTTATCCACAGCGACTGTACTGCTGCGACACACCCGCTAACGCCTTGCAAAAGCCGGTGACCATGCCAGGCGCAGGGCATGATCAAAGCTGACTAGCCTGTCAGGCATTGTTTCCAGCAAGGATGCTTTCAATGTTGTTCATCACTCGTTTTGTCATGGGGCTGGGTCTGCTTTGCGCAAGCGCAACGGCATACGCCGTGCCCTGCCCCGACTGGAATCCTGCCAGGGCCGGGCAGGAAATCAGTGCATTGCAGACGCAAATCAGCCAGTGGGACGACAGCTATTACCGGCAGGGCGTCGCGCTGATCACCGATGAAGTCTATGACCAGACCCGGCAACGGCTGGCCAACCTGAGGCAATGCTTCAAGATGCCGGCAGAGGACGACGACAACCCGCTCAAGAGCGCTAAAGGCCCCGTCGCGCACCCGGTGGCACACACGGGCCTGACCAAGCTGGCTGACGACAAGGCTGTGGCGCAATGGCTCAACGGTCGCGAAGATCTATGGATTCAGCCCAAGGTCGACGGCGTGGCGGTCACTCTCATTTATGAACAAGGCCGACTAAGTCGCGCCATCAGCCGCGGCGACGGGGTACGCGGTCAGGACTGGACCGCTCACGCCCTGCGCATGGCGGCGATTCCCGACACATTGGCGCAACCGCTCAGCGCAGTGCTGCAAGGCGAGCTGTATTGGCGGCTGAACGATCACGTACAGGCCAGCACCGGTAGCCTTAACGCGCGCAGCAAGGTGGCCGGTGCCATGGCGCGCAAAAAACCGAGCGACGCCGAACTGGCCGGGATCGCGTTGTTTGTCTGGGACTGGCCAGACGGACCTGCGCACATTCAGGCACGTCTGGCGGGCCTTGAGGCCATGGGTTTTGCCGACAGCCTGTTTTACACCCAGCCGCTGGAAAACCTTGAAAGCGCCCGTCGCTGGCGTGAGTTCTGGTATCGCCAGCCGTTGCCCTTCGCCAGCGACGGGGTGGTGCTGCGCCAGGGCCAACGCCCCGCCGCCGAACGCTGGCAGGCCAAGGCGCCTTACTGGATTGCAGCGTGGAAATACCCGTATGCCACCGCCCTGGCCGAGGTGCGCAAGGTCAATTTCAATATTGGCCGCAGCGGCCGCATCACTCCGGTGCTGGAACTGCACCCGGTGCGCCTGGACGACCGCACCATCCGCTCGCTCAGCGTCGGCTCGCTGCAACGCTGGCACGAAATGGACATTCGTCCCGGCGACCAGATCGCCTTGAGCCTCGCCGGGCTGACCATCCCGCGTCTGGACAGCGTGGTGCTGCGCAACACCGAGCGGGTCGAGCTGCAAGTACCGGACCCCAAGGCATTTCATTCGCTCAGTTGCTGGCAGCCGACACCGGGCTGTGAAAGCCAGTTCAAGGCGCGGCTGGTCTGGTTGTCCGGCAAGCAGGGGCTGAACCTGCCAGGCGTCGGCCCTGGCACCTGGGACAAGCTGCTGGAGGCCGGACTGCTCGACAATCTGCTCGACTGGATGCCCCTTGAGGCCACTGAGCTTGTTAAGATGCCGGGCCTTGGCGAGCGCAGCAGTACTAAACTGTTCACCAGCCTGCAAAGTGCACGCGACAAGCCGTTTCAGGTCTGGCTCAAGGCCCTGGGCCTGCCGCCAGCCGGTAATGCGCAATTAGGTAATAACTGGCAATCGCTGACGTTACGCAGCGTTGAACAGTGGCAGGCAGAACCGGGTATCGGCCCCGGGCGCGCTGCGCAATTGCATGCCTTTTTTCTCGACCCGCAGGTTTTAGCGCTCAGTGACCGATTGCGCGCCTTGAGTATTGCGGGTTTTTAATACCGGGTTGTCGACCTCGCCCGGCTTTCGCAAGGAGTTTGTATGAAGCGCTTTTCCCCGTTGTTGCTGTTGCTGGCCTGCAGCATCGCGCCACCTGCGCTGCTGGCCGCCGAGACGCCGCCACCGGCCTCGGAGTGCCTGCTCAAGAGCCAGGAAATCAGTAGCAAGATTCAGCAGGCCAAGGCCGATGGCAACAAACGTCAGCAAGCCGGCCTGGAAAAGGCCCTGAGCGAAACCAATGCCAATTGCAGCGAAGCGTCGCTGGTCAAGCAGCGCGAACAGAAAGTGCTGGATGCCAAGCGCGAAGTCAGCCGCCGCCAGACCGACCTGAACCAGGCCATGACCAAGGGCGACCCGGAGAAGATCAACAAGCGCAAAGACAAGCTGGCCGAGTCGCGCAAGGAATTGCTCGATGCCCAGGCTGAACTTGAGAAAGTCCAGAACTGAGCAGGCCTTTTATCAGGCGCCCGCCGGTGGAAAGGCCGAGGCGCCGAACAGGCCGATGATCAGGCCCAGGCCGACCAGCCAGGCCAGCGAACGCAGCATGGCCAGGTCAGCCAGGTAAAAAATGATGTACAGCAGGCGGCTGGTGATGAACAGCACCGCCAGCACATCGATGGTCACCAGCTGCGCATTGCCCGCGATGTGGGCAATGATCACCGCAGCGGCAAAGCCCGGCAGAATCTCGAAGCTGTTCAGTTGCGCATTATGGGCGCGCCTTGGAAACCCTTCGAGCCGGTCGAGGAAATCACGCGGGTCATGGTTATGGCCGGCCTTGAATTTACCGCTGCCGAACTTGGCGATACCCGCACAGATGATCGGCAGGAGTATGGCGATCAACACGCACCAGAAAGCGACTGTCATTTTTCCATTCCTTCAATTGAGCTTCATCACGAACATGCCAAGTAACACCAGCGCACAAGCTAAGAGCCGGGGCCGTCCGAAAGGTTCTTTGAGGTAACGCATTCCCATGATCACCACCAGCACGACGCTGATCTCGCGCAGGGCCGCCGCCTCCGCGACCGAGCCCAGTTGCATGGCCCACAGCACCAGCGCATAGCTCAGCAACACACACAATCCGACGCTCACGCCAAGCCGCCACTGCTCGCGCCAGAACATGACGAAGGCAGGCCGTCGATAAGCGACTGCCAGTAACGGAAAGGGCCAGGCACTGATCAGCGTCAGCCAGACCAGATAATCCAGCGGCCGCGCACCCAGTTTCAGTGCCTGCCCGTCGATCCAGGTATAACTGCCGATGCACAGGCCGATCAGGCCCACGACCGGCAACATCGACCAGGGCAATCGCGCCCCGCCACCGCCCTGCCAAAGCAGGCAGACCATGCCCGCAGGAATCAGCAGGATGCCCAGAATCTGTTGGGTACTCAGGTCTTCGCCAGCGAATATCAGGGTCAGGCCCAGCACCACCAGCGGCGAAAGCCCGCGCATCAAGGGATACACCAGCCCCAGATCGCCCACCCGATAAGCCTTGATCAGCAATGCGCGATACAGCAGCTCGAACAACGCCGAGGCAATCAGCCAGGGCCAGATGGACAACGCCGGCGGCGTGACAAAACCCAGCGCCAGCAGCGCAAAGACCAGCGCTACGGCGTCCATGCTGGCGATCACCAGCAAACGCTCGCCACTGAATTTGACCAGCGTGTTCCAGACGGCGTGCAGCACGGCCGCGATCAACACCAGAGCTGTCGCCAACACACCCAATCTCCTTGTTCGGTCACCGTGCAAGACAGGCCGCGAGCATAGCCGATGAGCGGTTCAGCCGACAGACTCAGGCCGCCGTCAAGCAATCCTGTGTGGCAAAAAATTTCCTCTGTGGTGCACTATTACCGGCTCCCGGTGGTCAACGCGTGCGCTTGAACCACTGAAATGCACCCTTGATATGCAATGGATACGGACTTACGGATGCTTGAACTTGCTGCTGCTTTCATTTGCCTGACCACCCTGCTCACGTATGTGAACTACCGTTTTATCGGCCTGCCGCCGACCATCGGCGTGATGGTCACCGCCCTGCTGTTTTCCCTGCTGCTGCAGAGCCTGAGCCTGATGGGCTTTCCGGGGCTTGAGGAGCGTGTCGAGCAACTGATCGGACAGATCGATTTCGGCGACCTGCTGATGAACTGGATGCTGTCCTTCCTGCTGTTTGCCGGCGCCTTGCACGTCAACCTTGCCGACCTCAAGAGCTACCGCTGGCCCATCGGCCTGCTGGCGACTTTCGGCGTATTGATCGCCACCGTGGTCATCGGCACGCTGGCCTGGTGGATCTTTGCCCTGTTCGGCTGGCACGTCAGCTTCCTCTATTGCCTGCTGTTCGGCGCGTTGATTTCGCCGACCGACCCGATCGCCGTGCTTGGCGTGTTGCGTACCGCCAATGCCTCCAAACCGCTGAAGACCACGATTGTCGGCGAGTCGTTGTTCAACGACGGCACGGCCGTGGTGGTGTTCACCGTGCTGCTGGGCATCGCGCAACTGGGTGAAACCCCGAGCGTCGGTGAAACCGCCATGCTGTTTGCCCATGAAGCCATTGGCGGCGTGCTGTTCGGCGGCCTGATCGGCTATGCCGTGTACCTGATGATCAAGAGTATCGAGCAGCATCAGATCGAGGTCATGCTGACCCTGGCGCTGGTCATCGGCGGGTCTGCGATGGCCTCCGAACTGCACGTTTCGGCCCCCATCGCGATGGTGGTCGCCGGCCTGATCATCGGTAACCTGGGGCGCAACCTGGCGATGAACGACATGACCCGTCGTTACATGGACGGCTTTTGGGAACTGCTCGACGACATGCTCAACGCCCTGCTGTTCGCGCTGATCGGCATGGAGCTGTTGCTGCTGCCGTTCTCGTGGCTGCACTTGTTGGCGGCCGGCATGCTGGCGGTGGCCATTCTGCTGGCGCGCTTCATCACCGTGGCCCCGGCCATCGTGTTGCTGCGCCGCTGGCGCAACGTGCCGCAAGGCACCATTCGAATCCTGACCTGGGGCGGCCTGCGCGGCGGCGTGTCGGTCGCCCTGGCCCTGGCCTTGCCGCTAGGACCGGAGCGCGATGTGTTGCTGAGCATTACCTACATCGTGGTGCTGCTGTCGATCCTGTTACAAGGACTGACCATCGGCAAGCTGGTGCGCTCGGTCACCGGCCAGCCCCAGGCACCGGCTTCGGCACTCGATTCGGCGCACTGACCGAATGCATGCTAAAGCGTGCATAAATTGTGTTAAAAAAAACACCTCGGCAGACCACGGTCTGTTGAGGTTCAATCATGGCCGAGTCCGGTTAGCGCTTCGCAGGAGCCAGCATGTCCACCCACGACGAGATCGCCCCGACAGGCGGTACGCCAATGATTCCCGATCAACGCCGTGAATTGATGCTGCGCCAGTTGCGCAAGCATCAGGTGCTGAGCGTCCACCAGTTGATGGAAATGTTCGATTGCTCGCACATGACCATCCGCCGCGACATTGCCCTGCTCGAACAGGAAGGCCGCGCCTATTCGGTCAGCGGCGGCGTGCGTATTGCCAGCCAGTTGCACAGCGAGCCCAGCCACCAATCCAAGGCGGTGGTGGAATTGCCGCAGAAGCAGGCCATGGCGCAGCTGGCGGCGCAGTTGCTGCACCCGGACATGACCGTTTATCTGGACGCCGGCACCACCACACTGGAAATCGTGCCGTACATCATCGCCCTGTCGGGCATGACCGTGGTGACCAACGATTTCGGCATCGTTCATGCGCTGGCCGATGCCGGGCACGTGGATGTGATTCATACCGGCGGCCTGCTCGATCACCCCAACCTGTCCAGCGTCGGTGGCCTGGCGGCGGCGACCCTGCGCCAGCTGGCCACCGACATCGCCTTCATGTCGACCAGTTCCTGGGATTTGCAGCGCGGCACCACCACGCCCTCGGCGCTGAAGGTCGAGCTCAAGCAGGCGGCGATGCAGTCGGCATCGCGCAGCGTGCTGATCGCTGCCAGCTCCAAGTACGGCACCTTCGGCATGTACAAGATCGCGCCACTGGAGCAGTTCGACACCCTGATTACCGACACCGCCCTGGCCAGCGCGGCGGCCGACAGCATTCGCAAACAAGGCATCGAGTTGCAGCTGGCGACGGTTTAGCAGCTATTGTCTTCACCCACAAAGCCCCTTTCGAGGGGCTTTTTGCTGTGTGAACATTTGTTAATCGTAAATATCACTTCACATTAATCGTTCACTGATTCACTATCAGATTCACATTTCAGAACAATGTTAGCCGTCTGTTGGTATGACGAGCAGCGGCACAGACCGAGGATGATGCAATGACCCAATCCAATGTTGGTGTGATCGGCCTGGGCGCCATGGGCTTGGGCATTGCCCGCTCGCTGTTGCGCAATGGCTTCAACGTGCATGCCTGCGACGTGCGCAGCGAAGTGGTCCAGGCGTTCGCCGCTGAGGGCGGTGTGGCCGCGACCTCGCCTGCCGCGCTGGCCGCTGCCTGCGACATCATCATCACGGTGGTGGTCAACGCCGAACAGACTGAAACCGTATTGTTCGGTGATAACGGTGCCGTCGCTGCACTGCGTCCCGGCAGCCTGGTGATCGGTTGCGCCACCGTGGCGCCCACCTTTGCCGTCGAGCTGGGCCAGCGCCTGGCCGACCTGGGCCTGTTGTACCTCGATGCGCCGATCTCCGGCGGTGCGGCCAAGGCGGCTGCCGGCCAGATGACCATGATGACCTCGGCACCAGCCGACGCCTATGCCAAGGCCGAAGCCGTTCTGGCCGGCATGGCGGGCAAGGTCTATCGCCTGGGCAACGTCCATGGCCTGGGCTCGAAAGTCAAAATCATCAACCAGTTGCTGGCCGGCGTGCACATCGCTGCCAGCGCCGAAGCCATGGCGCTGGGCCTGCGCGAAGGCGTCGATGCCGATGCCCTGTACGAAGTGATCACCAACAGCGCCGGCAACTCGTGGATGTTCGAGAACCGCGTGCCGCACATCCTCAAGGCCGACTACACGCCGCTGTCTGCCGTGGATATTTTCGTCAAGGACCTGGGCCTGGTACTGGATACCGCCCGCGCCAGCAAATTCCCGCTGCCGCTGTCGGCCACCGCGCACCAGATGTTCATGCAGGCTTCGAGCGCCGGTTTCGGCCGTGAAGACGACTCGGCTGTGATCAAGATTTTCCCGGGCATCACCCTGCCGACCGCCAAGTCCGAGGAATAAGCGATGACCGTTAATTCCCGCCCGCTGCTGGGCTGCATCGCCGACGACTTCACCGGCGCCACGGACCTTGCCAACATGCTGGTGCGCGGCGGCATGCGCACCGTGCAGAGCATCGGTATCCCGTCGGCAGAAATGGCTGCCGGCCTGGACGCCGACGCCATCGTTATCGCCTTGAAGTCGCGTACCACGCCTTCGGCCGAGGCCGTCGAGGAATCTCTTGAGGCCCTGCAATGGCTGCGCGATCGCGGCTGCGAGCAGATTTTCTTCAAGTACTGCTCGACCTTCGACTCGACCGCAGCCGGCAATATCGGCCAGGTCAGCGACGCACTGCTTGCGCAACTGGGCAGCGACTTCACCGTGGCCTGCCCGGCCTTCCCGGAAAACGGCCGCACGATTTTCCGTGGCCACCTGTTCGTTCAGGACCAGTTGCTGAGCGAATCGGGCATGCAGAATCACCCGCTGACGCCGATGAACGACGCCAACCTGGTGCGCGTGCTGCAAGCGCAGACCAAGGGCAAGGTCGGCCTGCTGCGTTACGACACCGTGGCCAAAGGCCCGGAAGCGGTCCGTGCGCGCATCGACGAACTGCGCGCCGAAGGCGTGAGCATGGCGATTGCCGATGCCGTGTCCGACGCCGACCTGTATGTGCTGGGCGAAGCCTGCGCCGACCTGGCGCTGCTGACCGGCGGTTCGGGCCTGGCGCTGGGCCTGCCGGAAAACTTCCGCAAGGCCGGCAAACTGCGCGCCCTTGATGCCGCGCAAAAGATCGATATCGCTGGCGGCGAAGTGGTCCTGGCCGGCAGCGCCTCGGTGGCCACCAATGGTCAGGTCGCGGTGTGGCTGCAAGCCGGTCGCCCGGCCCTGCGCATCAACCCGCTGGAGCTGGCCGACGGCAAGCCTGTGGTCGAGCAGGCCATCGCCTTTGCCCGCGATGCCGGCCAGACCGTGCTGATCTATGCCACCAGCACCCCTGACGAAGTCAAAGCCGTGCAGCAGAAACTCGGCGTAGAGCGCTCCGGCGCGATGGTCGAAGAAGCGCTGGGCCAGATCGCCAAAGGCCTGCTGGACGCCGGCGTACGCCGCTTCGTGGTCGCCGGCGGCGAAACTTCCGGTGCCGTGGTTCAGGCGCTGGGCGTGCAATTGCTCAAGATCGGCGCGCAGATCGATCCAGGCGTACCGGCCACCGTCAGCGACGGCGAACAGCCGCTGGCGCTGGCCCTCAAGTCGGGCAACTTCGGCGCGCCGGACTTCTTCGCCAAGGCGCTCAAGCACCTGGCAGGAGCAGCGTGATGAGCAATGAACAAGCTCTGCGTGAAGAAATCTGCGATGCCGGTCGCTCGCTCTATGGCCGTGGCTACACGGTCGGCAGCGCCGGCAACATCAGCGCACGCCTCGACGACGGCTGGCTGATCACGCCGACCGACGCCTGCCTGGGCCGCCTGCAGCCGGACGAGATTGCCAAGGTCAACCTGCAAGGCGAATGGGTGTCGGGCAGCAAGCCGTCCAAGACCCTGGCCCTGCATCGCCAGGTCTACGACCGCAACCCGCAGGTCGGCGGCGTGGTGCACACCCACTCCACGCATTTGGTGGCCCTGACCCTGGCCGGCGTCTGGCGTGAAGACGACATCTTGCCGCCGCTGACCCCTTATCAAGTGATGAAGGTCGGGCACATTCCGCTGATCGGCTATCAACGCCCGGGCTCGCCTCTGGTGGCCGAGCGTGTGGCGCAACTGGCCAACAGCGTGCGCGGCGTGATGCTCGAGCGCCTGGGGCCGGTGATCTGGGAAAGCTCGGTGGCCAAGGCCTGCTATGCCCTGGAAGAACTCGAAGAGACCGCGCGCCTGTGGCTGATGACCAACCCCAAGCCTGCGCCGCTGTCGGACCAGGCCCTGGAAGAACTGCATCAGACGTTCGGTACGAAGTGGTAATCGCGTCTCGATAAATCCAAAACAAGCCGTACCCGCGGCTTGTGCCAACTCCGGTGCTGCCGGAACACAATAAAAACAGGAAGCAAGCATGACTCCACTAATGTTGATGCTGATTGCCGGCGCAGGTATCGCCCTGTTGCTGTTTCTGGTTCTGAAGTACAAATTCCAGCCCTTTGTCGCCCTGATGCTGGTCAGCATCATCGTGGCCCTGGTCGCCGGCGTTAAGCCTGCCGATCTGGTCGCCACGATCGAAGGCGGCATGGGTAAAACCCTCGGTCACATCGCGATCATCATTGCCCTGGGCGCGATGATCGGGCGCATCATCGAGTTGTCTGGCGGTGCCGAGGCCCTGGCCAAGACGCTGATCCAGCGCTTTGGCAACAAGCGCACGCCACTGGCGTTGACCGTGGCCGGTTTCATGGTCGGCATCCCGGTGTTCTTCGAAGTCGGGGTGATCATTCTGATGCCGCTGGCGTATGGCGTGGCCCGTGCGGCACGCAAGCCGCTGCTGATTTTCGCCCTGCCGATGTGCGCCGCCTTGCTGGCCGTGCATGCCTTCCTGCCGCCGCACCCTGGTGCCGTCGCTGCCGCCAGCCAACTGGGCGCCGATCTGGGCCGGGTACTGCTGCTGGGCATTCCGATGGTCGCGGTACTGTGCGCAATCGGCTACTTCGTGGCCGGCCGCATGACCCGCAAGACCTACCCGATGACCGACGATATCCGCGCCGAAGTCTATGGCCCGCACGTCACCAACGCCGACCTGGAAGCCTGGGCCCGCAACGACTACTCCACCGTGCGTGAAGCGTCCGACGCCAAGGAGTTCGGTGCCGAAGCCAACGCCAGCAGCCTGGCCAAGAGCCTGCCGCCAGCGCCTGCACCGGGCTTCGGTCTGATCATTGCCCTGATCCTGCTGCCGATCGTGTTGATTCTGCTTGGTACGCTGGCCACCACCATGCTGCCGGCCGGCACCCTGCTGCGCGATGTGCTGACCGTACTCGGCGCGCCGCTGGTGGCGCTGCTGATCGACACCCTGCTGTGCGCCTGGCTGCTCGGTTCGCGCCGTGGCTGGAGCCGCTCGCAAGTGTCGGACGTGATCGGCTCGGCCCTGCCGGGCGTGGCCATGGTGATCCTGATTGCCGGCGCCGGTGGCGTATTCGGCAAGGTTCTGGTCGACACCGGTATCGGTGCCGTGGTCTCTGAAGCGCTGCGCAACACCGGCCTGCCGGTCCTGGCACTGGGCTTCATCCTGACCCTGCTGCTGCGCGCCGTACAAGGTTCCACCACCGTGGCGCTGGTCACCACCGCCGGTATCCTCAGCCCGCTGATCGCGACCCTCGACCTGTCGGCCAACCACCTGGCCCTGCTGTGCCTGGCCATGGGCGGTGGCGGTCTGGCCATGTCGCACATCAACGACGCCGGCTACTGGATGTTCACCAAACTGGCCGGCCTGAACGTCGCCGACGGCTTGCGGACCTGGACCGTACTGGTCACCCTGCTGGGCACATTAGGGTTCTTGATGACCCTGGTCATGTGGCCTTTCGTCTGAGGCAGTGTGAAAGCCACCGGGTTTTCAAACCACCTCAACTGATCTTCGAAGACTGGAGTTAACATGCCTCGTTTCGCCGCCAACCTCAGCATGCTGTACCCACAGCATGACTTTCTGGATCGCTTCGCTGCCGCTGCTGCCGACGGCTTTGCGGCGGTCGAGTACCTGTTCCCGTACGACTACAGTCCCCAGGAGCTGAAAAAGCGCCTGGACGACAACGGTCTGGTACAGGCGCTGTTCAATGCCCCACCGGGCGACTGGGCAGCCGGCGAGCGCGGCATTGCCAGCCTGCCAGGACGCGAAGAAGAGTTTCGCAGCGGCGTGGCCAAGGCGCTGGAGTACGCACAAGTGCTGGGCAACGACCGCATCCACGTGATGGCCGGCTTGCTGCCCGACGAAAGCCTGCGCGAACATCACCAGGCGGTGTATCTGGAAAACCTGGCCTATGCCGCCGCACAGGCAAAGCCGTTCGGTATCACCGTGCTGATCGAGCCGATCAACACCCGCGACATGCCGGGCTTCTTCCTGAACCGTCAGGACCAGGCGCAGGCCATCGTCAAGCAGGTCGGCGCCGATAACCTCAAGGTGCAGTTCGACCTTTACCACTGCCAGATCGTCGAAGGCGACCTGACCAGCAAACTGCGCCGCGACTTTGCCGGCATCGGCCACATCCAGATCGCTGGTGTGCCGGACCGTCACGAACCGGACCTGGGCGAGCTGAACTACGCGCACCTGTTCGAGGTGATCGACCAGTTGGGCTACACCGGCTGGGTGGGCTGTGAATACCGTCCGAAAGGCGACACCAGCGAAGGCCTGGAATGGCTGCGCCGCCTCAAGGCGTAACAACCATTGCGTACGGCCGGGCGGCCTGCGTCATTCGTCGCCCGGCAGGTCGAACTGGTCCTTGATATAGCGGATTTCAGTACGGCCATGCGGCGCCGGCAGGCCGTCGTCGCCCAGGTTGACGAAGACCATCTTCTCGACAGTCAGAATGCTTTTACGGGTGATCTTGTTGCGCACCTGGCAATGCAGGGTGATCGAGGTACGACCGAACTCGGTGGCGGTGATGCCCAGTTCGATGATGTCGCCCTGGCGCGAGGCGCTGACAAAGTTGATCTCGGAGATGTACTTGGTCACCACCCGCTGGTTGCCCAGCTGGACGATGGCATAGATCGCCGCCTCTTCATCGATCCAGCGCAACAGGCTGCCACCGAACAGCGTGCCGTTGGGGTTGAGGTCTTCGGGCTTCACCCATTTGCGCGTATGAAAGTTCATGCTGTCTCCTGACATCTGACCTAAAGATGTTGCCATCATGGCAGAGCGAAACGCTCACGCCCATGCCTGCCTTTATACGACGCCCTCCTCGATTCGCCATGCCCTGGCCTGCTCCACGGTCTGTGATGTCCACAGCGTGGCCGGCAAGCGATTGCGCGACTGGTAACCGCCAATGATTGCATCCAGCGCCTGATTGACCTCGCCTGCCGTCGTGGCCTGCAACAGTTGCTGGTCGGCGCGCAGCAACAGCCCGGTATTGGCCTCGGTCTGCCAGAGCAGGTGCAGCGAAGCAAAGACCAGCACTTTTCTGATATTGCCGGCAATCACCCGGATTTCTCGCTGGCGCATCAGCACGCGCGCTGCCGCCAGCACCGGTGACTGCACAGGCACTCTGCGCCGGGTATCGAGCAGTCGCTTGAAGGCCAGCCGATCGTGGCGGTTCAGTTGCAGCGCCAGCCATTGAACATCGGCAGAAGTGGCCGCGTGTTCATCGAGCGCCGTCAGGGCCGTGGCGATGTCGCCGGTCAGTGTTATCGAGGCATGTGGATCGAGCGCTGCGATGGCGGCCTGCAGTTGTGCAAGCAGATCGTGCGCCGTGCGGCGCCACGCCAGCAGGTGCGTGGCGGCCGGCACACGTTCGACGCTGGCGAGCATGTCGTCATCCAGGCTTTGCAGCGCTTCGTGCAATGAATCGAAGTCATAGCCTTCACGCCGCCCGGCACGCTCGGCCAGGTGCTTCCTGACGGCCTGCTCCAGTTGCTGTTGCAGGTGATTTCTGATCTCCGGGCTCATGGCGAAATTCAATGTGCCGTTCAAGGCCCCCGTGAAATCGCCGCGCTCGGTGCGCAGCGGCACCACCACGGTTTGCGCCGCGAAGCTCTTGAGATTGAGGTTCTGCCATTCGCTCTGCGCCGACGCCGGCGCCCCGGCCAGCCAGTCGGTCAGCAAGGTCCTCAGCCCTCCACGACGACTGACGGCGCGGCTTTGCTCGAAGGTCAGAATCAGCATGTCGGCACCCGATAACAGGTCGATGGCCAATCCCGGATCGAGCAGTTGCGGCACCGGTGTATTGAGCAGCACGCCACCGTCCTGGAAAAAGGTCAGCTCATCGAACGCCTGAAAATCCAGGCCTTCCTGGCCCGGCTGACGAAACACCACCGGCAAGGAGGCCGACACATGTGCGGCCTGGGCGATGTCCAGATCGGGGGTCAGCGCCGCACCGAACACCACCAGCTGCGGCGCCCCGGCAAACATGGCCGTCCCGGTGATATTGAGCTGTTTGATCCGGGGAATATGCAGGTTCAGCAGCGCAAGGTCGGCGAAGGTCACCGCGCCGTCGGCCTGTAGACGCTCGCGCACGGCCAGCACATCGGCCGGGTGTGCATCGTTGATCAGCAACAGTACGGCAGCGCGGGCGGTGTCGCGGATCAGCGCCTGCAGTGGCAGCGCCTCAGTGCCGATACGCGGCAATACGCTCAGGAGCAAATGGGTAAAACTGCCAGCCGTGCCGGGCAGCACGCCTCCTGCGCGCTCACCCAGCCGGGCCAGGCTGCGTTGCAACCCGCCGACATTGACATCGCGACTGTCGAGCAGGGCCAAAAGATCAGTGCTGTCGATCAATTCATCGAATTGCCCGGCGGGCATGCCGGCGGCAATCAGCGCCGCCATGATCGCGCCGGCAGACGATCCGTGAACGGACTCAATGCCCGGCAGTACGCCCAGGTTCTCCAGTGCCGTCACCGCCCCCGAATAGGCAAAGCCCTTGGCACCGCCGCCGCTGAGAATCAGCTTGCGGATCGGCGGGCTGTCCAGTTCAAGGCGGGTGGCGCCGTTATCGCCTTGCAGAAGCGTGATGCCGCGGCTGCCCGCCTGCTCGACGATGACGCTGGCGGGCTCGATTCCTTTCGAGGGGCTGTTCACAGTGCTGCTCCTTGCGCGCGGTTGGTCGGTGTCGAGGATAAGAGCCCTCGCCTGACCGGGTGCGGTACAAGAATATTTTTATGCTGGATACACGACTCACACCGAACCGATAGAAAACCTTGGGAACATTCGCCAGCACGGCTATACTGCCACCCGATTTCAAACGGTCATTTACCCTTGATACCGTTCCCGCCACCTGTCCGAGGGGCGCTGCAGCAGGTTTTACCCTGTCAGGCTCGGATGGGGCGTTGTCTGTCAGGCTGACTCTTCAGCCGGCCGGCCTTTAACGCACAACGGCGCCCATTCGCATTTATTTGGAATGGAGACTCTTCAATGAGCGCTGCAAACACGCCCGCAGATTTCAACGACTTCAAGGTTGCCGACATTTCCCTGGCCGCATGGGGCCGCCGCGAGATCATCATCGCGGAATCCGAAATGCCTGCCCTGATGGGTCTGCGCAGCAAGTACGCTGGTGAACAACCGCTCAAGGGCGCGAAAATCATCGGCTGCATCCACATGACCATCCAGACCGCCGTGCTGATCGAAACCCTGATTGCCCTGGGTGCCGAAGTGCGCTGGTCGTCGTGCAACA
Source organism: Pseudomonas sp. HP_08 (assembly GCF_055284095.1). Classification (NCBI taxonomy): domain Bacteria; kingdom Pseudomonadati; phylum Pseudomonadota; class Gammaproteobacteria; order Pseudomonadales; family Pseudomonadaceae; genus Pseudomonas; species Pseudomonas sp. HP_08. The sequence goes on from NZ_JBTOQC010000011.1 coordinate 113,665, forward strand.
TCTTCTCGACTCAGGACCAGGCCGCCGCCGGTATCGCCGCCGCCGGCGTACCTGTCTTTGCCTGGAAAGGCGAGACCGAAGAAGAGTATCTGTGGTGCATCGAGCAGACCATCCTCAAGGATGGCCAGCCATGGGATGCCAACATGATCCTCGACGACGGCGGCGACCTGACCGAGATCCTGCACCACAAATACCCGCAGATGCTGGCCAGCATCCACGGCGTGACCGAAGAAACCACCACCGGCGTGCACCGTCTGCAGGACATGCTGGCCAAGGGCGAGTTGAAGATCCCGGCGATCAACGTCAACGACTCGGTCACCAAGAGCAAGAACGACAACAAATACGGCTGCCGTCACAGCCTGAACGACGCCATCAAGCGCGGCACCGACCACCTGCTGTCGGGCAAGCAAGCGCTGGTCATCGGCTACGGTGACGTGGGCAAGGGCTCGGCCCAGTCGCTGCGTCAGGAAGGCATGATCGTCAAGGTCACCGAAGTCGATCCGATCTGCGCCATGCAAGCGTGCATGGACGGTTTCGAACTGGTTTCGCCGTACATCAACGGTGAAAACGACGGCACCGAAGCCAGCGTCGACAAAGCCCTGCTGGCCAAGATCGACCTGATCGTGACCACCACCGGTAACGTCAATGTCTGCGACGCCGGCATGCTCAAGGCCCTGAAAAAGCGCGCCGTGGTGTGCAACATCGGTCACTTCGACAACGAAATCGACACCGCTTTCATGCGCAAGAACTGGGCATGGGAAGAGGTCAAGCCACAGGTACACAAGATTCACCGTACCGGCGCCGGCGCGTTCGATGCACAGAACGATGACTACCTGATCCTGTTGGCCGAAGGCCGCCTGGTGAACCTGGGTAACGCCACTGGCCACCCAAGCCGCATCATGGACGGCTCGTTCGCCAACCAGGTACTGGCGCAGATTTTCCTGTTCGACCAGAAGTTCGCCGACCTGGCACCTGCCCAGCAAGCCGAGCGCCTGACGGTAGAAGTGCTGCCCAAGAAGCTGGACGAAGAAGTCGCCCTGGAAATGGTGCGTGGCTTCGGCGGTGTCGTGACCAAACTGACCAAGACCCAGGCCGACTACATCGGCGTGACCGTCGAAGGCCCGTTCAAGCCGGACACTTACCGCTACTAAGGTCAGCCACAAGTAGCAAGCTTGAAGCTGCAAGCAAGAGCCGTTCGTGGCGTTGCTTGCAGTCGGGTTTGTCGCTTGTCGTCTTAAGGCATTTAATAGCAACACGCTTTGAGCCATGGGCTGCTGGAGTCGGCGCACTGCCTTCTTGCAGCTTGAGGCTTGAGGCTTGCCGCTGGAGCTCCCTATGAGCCAGAAACGTAGCTACAGCTTCGAGTTCTTCCCCACCAAGACCGATGCCGGGCATGAAAAACTGCTGAACGTTGCCCGCCAACTGGCAGCCTACAACCCCGATTTCTTCTCCTGCACCTACGGTGCCGGGGGCTCGACCCGTGATCGCACGCTCAACACCGTGTTGCAGCTCGAAAACGAAGTCAGGATTGCTGCCGCACCGCACCTCTCGTGCGTGGGCGACACCAAGGCCGAACTGCGCGAGCTGCTGACCCACTATAAAGACGCTGGCGTCAAACGCATTGTGGCCCTGCGCGGCGACCTGCCTTCGGGCATGGGCGTGGCCAGTGGCGACCTGCGTTATGCCAGTGACTTGGTGAACTTCATTCGTGAAGAAACCGGCGATCACTTTCATATCGAAGTCGCGGCCTACCCGGAGATGCACCCGCAGGCGCGCAACTTCGAGGATGACCTGGCGCATTTTGTGACCAAGGTCAACGCCGGTGCCGACAGCGCGATCACCCAGTATTTCTTCAATGCCGACAGCTATTTCTACTTCGTCGAGCGCGTGCAGAAGCTGGGCGTGAACATCCCGATCGTGCCGGGCATCATGCCGATCACCAACTACAGCAAGCTGGCCCGGTTCTCGGACGCCTGCGGCGCGGAAATTCCGCGCTGGGTGCGCAAGCAGCTCGAAGCCTACGGCGACGACAGCGCGAGCATTCAGGCCTTTGGCGAGCAGGTCATCACCGAGATGTGCGAAAGCCTGCTGCAAGCCGGCGCGCCGGGGCTGCACTTCTACACCCTGAACCAGGCCGAACCGAGCCTGGCGATCTGGAACAACCTCAAGCTGCCACGCTGAGGTTGATAACAGGTCCTTGGCGGCCCCGAAACATTGCTTCGGGGCCGCACTCCTGATAAAACCGTTGGGCAGCCGGAAACCAGCACAGCGTAGTGGCTCTGTTATACTCCGGCCTTCCCGCCAGGCTTACGCCCGGACGCTGGGTCTTGCAAAAGGCATCTCGATCACGCCGATGCAGTCACGAGATGGATTTCCGACCCTGCTGCACCGGACGCGATGCGTTCCTCATGAGCTCCTGAAAACCGCGGCCCACATCCCGCCGCAGGTCAAAGCAGCCAGAACGCCATTGCGCCAGGCACGATTTCCCTGAGCACAAGCTCCAACCAGAACAGGATTTCTCATGTCCTTTGCCTCCCTCGGTCTCTCCGAGGCTTTAGTCCGCGCTGTTGAAGCGGCGGGCTACACCCAGCCTACTCCCGTGCAACAGCGGGCTATCCCCGCCGTGTTGCAAGGTCGCGACCTGATGGTTGCGGCGCAGACAGGTACAGGTAAAACCGGTGGTTTCGCCCTCCCGATCCTGGAGCGGTTGTTCCCCAACGGTCACCCGGACAAATCCCAGCGTCACGGCCCGCGCCAGCCGCGCGTACTGGTCCTGACCCCGACCCGCGAACTGGCAGCGCAAGTGCACGACAGCTTCAAGCTGTATGCCCGCGACCTCAAGTTCGTCAGCGCCTGCGTATTCGGCGGTGTCGGCATGAATCCTCAGATCCAGGCCCTGTCCCGAGGCGTCGATGTACTGGTCGCCTGCCCGGGCCGCCTGCTCGACCTTGCCGGTCAAGGCAATGTCGATCTGTCCCACGTTGAAATCCTGGTGCTGGACGAAGCCGACCGGATGCTCGACATGGGCTTTGTGCATGACGTCAAGAAAGTCCTCGCACGTCTGCCGTCCAAGCGCCAGAACCTGCTGTTCTCGGCAACCTTCTCCAGCGACATCACGGCCCTGGCCGGCAAGTTGCTGCATGACCCAGAGCGCATCGAAGTCACGCCACCGAACACCACGGTCGAGCGCATCGAGCAACGTGTGTTCCGCCTGGCCGCCAGCCACAAGCGGGCACTGCTTGCCCACCTGATCACTCAGGGCGCATGGGAACAGGTGCTGGTCTTCACCCGCACCAAGCACGGCGCCAACCGCCTGGCCGAGTACCTCGACAAGCACGGCCTGAGCGCTGTAGCGATTCATGGTAATAAAAGCCAGAACGCCCGCACCAAAGCCCTGGCCGACTTCAAGGCCGGCGAAGTGCGGATCATGGTTGCCACCGACATCGCCGCCCGCGGCCTGGACATCGACCAGTTGCCACACGTGGTCAACTTCGAGCTGCCCAACGTCGACGAAGACTATGTGCACCGTATCGGCCGTACCGGTCGTGCGGGCCGCACCGGCGAGGCGATCTCGCTGGTTGCACCGGACGAAGAAAAGCTGCTCAAGAGCATTGAGCGCATGACCAAGCAGAAGATTGCCGACGGCGATCTGGCCGGCTTCGACGTCAACACGGTTGAAGCTGAAAAGCCTGAAACCCGTGAGCCTCGTCCACAGCGCAATACCCGTAACGGCCGTGCCGAAGGCGCTGACAAAGGCGAAAAGGGAAGCGGCGGCCGTCGCGATAAAGGCAAGGACAAAGGGCGCGAAAAAGACAAGAGCAAAGACAAGCCGGCCGCCGCAGCGGCACCGGGTGAACGTCCTGCTCGCCCACCGCGCGAGAAAAAACCGCGCGAAGGCACTGGCCGCAGCCAGCAACAGCCACAACAGCAACAGTCGGCTGCAGCCGCCATCCCGCGCGCACCGGCCAACCGTGATCCGGAAGTGTTCCTGGATGACGAGGTCGACAACTTCGGCAACCGCGCCGACTACGTCAGCCCTTATAAAGGCAATGCGCAGGGCCGCGGCCGTCGTCCAGGCGCCGCCTCGTCGCCAGGCACTGGCGCAGCACGGCCGCAGGGCCAGGCACCACGCAACAACTCGCCACGCCCGGCAGGTGCTGGCGCAGGCGCCGGTGCCGGCAAGCGCACCCACAACGGCCCGCGCACCGGCGGCCCACGCAACAACGCCCCGCGCGATCGCCAGGCTCGCGAAGAGCCCGCCGTTCGACCACAGGAGCGTCAGCCGCAGCAGCCAAAAATCGTGCACAAGGAATCGAAGATCGATCGCTTCCCGTCTGCCGAACTGCTCGACGAGTTGCCAAATCGCCCACGCGGTGAAAAACCGGCCCTGCTGACCCGCAATCGCGACAGCTAAAAGCCGCTAACGAAAACGCCGACCCTAGGGTCGGCGTTTTTGTATGCGCAATCTGTAAAACGTAACGAGCGCAGTAGTTTTACTTCTTCTGTACGCCTTCCAGCGAGATATCCAGATCCAGCGTCTGCGACGTCGGGCCTGGGCCTTTGATGCCGAAGTCGTTCAGGTTCAACGTGGTCGAACCGTTGAAGCCGGCACGGTAGCCGCCCCATGGATCCTTGCCTTCGCCGTTGAAAGTGGCCTTGATGACGACGGGCTTGGTGACGCCGTGCAGGGTCAGGTCGCCAGTCACGTCAGCGGTTTTCTCGCCGGTGGATTTCACGCTGGTGGAGACGAACTTGGCTTCAGGGAATTTGCCGGTGTCCAGGAAATCCTTGCTCTGAATGTGCTTGTCACGTTCGGCATGGTTGGTGAACAGGCTGGCGGTTTTCAGCTCGACCGCGATCTTGCTCGCTTCAGGCTTGGCGGCGTCAAAGCTGAACGTGCCGTCCCAGTCCTTGAAGGTACCGTGGATGAAGCTGTAACCCAGGTGGCTGATCTTGAAGTCGATGAAGGCGTGCTGGCCTTCCTTGTCGATCACGTAGTCAGCGGCCATTGCCTGACCGGCTGTGAACAATGCAGTACCCAGGGCCAGAGCGGCGAGAGACTTCTTCAACATGCTGTATTCCCTTTTTGGTTGAACTATCAATTACGACCCAGCATGCGCTTTAGGGTCACGTCACGATCGATGAAATGGTGTTTCAGAGCAGCCAGGCCATGCAGCACCGCGAAAATCACGATGGTCCAGGCCAGATAAAAGTGTATTTCTCCTGCGAGGTCGGCCTGCTGCGGCAGTCCGCTGATCAGCGCCGGCACCTCGAACAGCCCGAATACCGGAATGCCCACGCCGTCGGCGGTGGAAATCAGGTAACCGGCGGTCATCACCGCAAACAACGCGACATACAGAAACAGATGGCCGAAGGCCGCGCCGATGCGGGTCAATCTACTGTAGCTGGCCAATGGCGGTGGTGGCGGACTGATAAAGCGCCAGATCACCCGGCCCAGCATCACGGCGAACAACACAAGGCCAATGCTTTTGTGCAGGTCAGGACCTTGTTTACGCCAGCTGTCGTAGTAATCCAGCCCCATCATCCACAGCCCCAGGCCAAACAGGCCAAAGACCGTCAAGGCCACACCCCAGTGCAGCACGCGGCTGACCAGACCGTATCGAGAAGGTGAATTACGTAGCTGCATTGCCCAATACCTTGTAAGACGTGCGATCAGACTAGCGATTTATCTATCGAAAAAAAGCGCAAAAAACTGCTTTGAAGTATCGATAAATACGATCTTTATAACCGTCTGTCACCGCGTTTGTGTCAGACCCCAGGGATATCGACCGGTTCGTTACAAGCCTGTAAACCGGGCGCAACGCAGCATCGCCAGAAATTGGCGTGGGGAATATCAGCTGAAGACCACCGGCTTTGGAGTGCCGATGAACGGTCGTTACGGCGGGCAATCACCGTCGCGGCGCCATTGCCGGGGGCTGACGCCGAACCAGCGGCGGAAGGCGCGGCTGAAGGCGCTGGTTTCCGAATAGCCCAGCAGCGGCGCCAGGCTGGAAATCGGTAACTGATGCTGACGCAGATAATGGGTGGCCAGCTCACAGCGCAATGTGTCGACCACGGCCGAAAAGCTCAGGTTCTGTTCGCGCAAGCGCCGTTGCAGCGACCAGCTGGCCATGCCCAGTTGCGCGGCAATGTCTTCCAGCACCGGTTCGCCCTCCAACAGCCGCTGGCGCACCTGTTCGCGGACCTCATCGACGATATCCAGCGCGCCCTGCCCGCCCTTTTCACTCAACCGGCTGAGCTGGCTCAGCGAGTCCTGCATCACCAGCAGCAACAACGGGTCGCTCTGCGGCATGCTGCGTTGCAGGCCGCGCTTGGGGATCAGCAGTGAATTGAACGGCTGCTCGAAGTACACCGGCGCGTCGAAGACTTTGCAGTGCTCATGCCAGTGCTCGGGACGCGGATGCTCGAAATGCACCGCCCGCGGCGCCCACTGGCTGCCCAGCACATGGCGCACCAGGTTGAGCGCCATGCCCAGGGTCAACTCGGCGTCCTGACGCCGGCTGAGGATCGCGCCGTGGCGCACCTGGTAGTCGAAGCGATAGCAGTCGCCCACATCGACCAGACGGATCAGGCTGTTGCGCTGGTGCAGCGGAAAGGCGCGGGCGAAGTTGATCAGTGCCTGTTCGACGGTGGCCGAGCACAAGCCGATATAGCCCAGCAGCCCCAGCGCCTGGGGCTTGAACTGCTGGCCGTAGTACAGGCCGAAATTGTCACAGCCCGACTGGCGCGAAGCCTCTTCGAGCACCTGGCAGTAGTTGGGCAACGCCAGGCTCAGGGTCGGGTGGCGCAGCGACTCGGGGTCGATGCCGGACACACCCAGAATGCGGTCAGGGTCGCCGCCCTGCTTTTCAATGAAGTCGCACAGCCCGCTGGCGGCGGCCGCCAGCACACCGGCGTTGGCCTGAGCACCGGCCAGCAGCGAGGATCCCGCCGAGAATTCTGGCTGGGCGAGAAGAATGCTCATGGACGCCTCCTTTGTGACAATTGATGTCAGCAAGCAAGAAATACGCCGCTCACCCTGATGACGGCGGGGCGCAACGCTTTCGCCGGATCGATGCACGTTGCAAACGCGAATAAATGCACCCAAATGGGTCATCAGGGAACACCCGCACCGATGCCGGGCGGCAGATTTGACTCAATACGACAGCCCTGCACGTGGTCGGTAAAAAGTTGACCCTGGACGACAAAGAGCCATTCTCAAGGTCAAGTCGCGCCCATGAAATCCGCTCATGATGAAGATGAGGCTCGTTAATCAGGCCATCTCGAATAACAACAAACGTCGTCCGGAGAATTCTCATGATCTATGCCAAACCAGGTACTGCAGGCGCTGTCGTTACGCTCAAGCCGCGTTACGGCAACTACATCGGCGGTGAGTTCGTCGGGCCGGTCAACGGCCAGCACTTCACCAACACCAGCCCTGTGGATGCCTCGGTGATTGGCGAATTCCCCCGCTCCGACAGCGCCGACATCGAGCGCGCGCTGGACGCCGCCCATGCCGCCGCCGATGCCTGGGGCAAGACTTCGGTACAGAACCGTTCGCTGATTCTGTTGAAAATCGCCGACCGCATCGAAGCCAATCTTGAGTTGCTCGCCGTCGCCGAAAGCTGGGACAACGGCAAGGCCGTACGCGAGACCCTGAACGCCGATGTGCCGCTGGCCGCCGATCATTTCCGCTACTTCGCCGGCTGCATTCGCGCCCAGGAAGGCAGCAGCGCCGAGATCGACGAGCACACTGCCGCCTACCATTTTCACGAGCCGCTGGGCGTGGTCGGGCAGATCATCCCGTGGAATTTCCCGCTGCTGATGGCGGCCTGGAAACTGGCGCCGGCGCTGGCGGCCGGTAACTGCGTGGTGCTCAAGCCGGCTGAACAGACGCCGCTGTCGATCACCCTGCTGGCCGAAGTGATCGGCGACCTGCTGCCGCCCGGCGTGCTGAATATTGTCCAGGGCTTTGGCCGCGAAGCCGGTGAAGCGCTGGCCACCAGCACGCGCATCGCCAAGATTGCCTTTACCGGCTCGACGCCGGTCGGCTCGCACATCATGAAATGCGCGGCCACCAACATCATTCCGAGCACCGTGGAGCTGGGCGGCAAATCGCCGAACGTGTTCTTCGAAGACATCATGCAGGCCGAGCCTGCCTTCATCGAAAAGGCCGCCGAAGGCCTGGTGCTGGCGTTCTTCAACCAGGGTGAAGTCTGTACCTGCCCGTCGCGGGCGCTGGTGCAGGAGTCGATCTTCGAACCGTTCATGGTCGAGGTCATGAAAAAGATCAAGGCCATCAAGCGCGGCAACCCGCTGGACACCGAGACCATGGTCGGCGCCCAGGCTTCGCAGCAGCAATACGAGAAGATTCTCGGCTATCTGGAAATCGCTCAGCAGGAAGGTGCGCAATTGCTCACTGGCGGCGCCTCGGAGTCACTCGAAGGCGATCTGGCCAGCGGTTATTACATCCAGCCGACGCTGCTCAAGGGCACCAACGACATGCGCGTGTTCCAGGAAGAGATCTTCGGCCCGGTGGTCGGCGTAACCACCTTCAAGGACGAAGCCGAAGCCTTGGCGATTGCCAACGACACCGAATTCGGCCTCGGCGCCGGGGTCTGGACCCGCGACATCAACCGCGCCTACCGCATGGGCCGGGCGATCAAGGCCGGGCGTGTATGGACCAACTGTTACCACCTGTACCCGGCGCATGCTGCCTTCGGCGGCTACAAAAAGTCCGGGGTCGGGCGCGAAACCCACAAGATGATGCTCGACCACTATCAGCAGACCAAAAACCTGCTGATCAGCTATGACATCAATCCGCTGGGCTTCTTCTGATCTGCCGCATAGACAGCCAATCCAACACAGCAACGACCCGCTGCGGCGGGACGTGAAGGAGTCCAGATATGTCCAAAGAGACACTGACCACACCCTCTCAGGGGGGTGTGGAAACCGAAGCGGTCAGCGCCGAGTATTTCGCCAGCCGCCAACTCAAACAAGGCGCCGCCGGCTGGGTATTGCTGATCGGCCTGGGCGTAGCCTATGTGATTTCCGGTGACTACGCCGGCTGGAACTTCGGCCTGGCGCAAGGCGGCTGGGGCGGCATGTTCATCGCCACCTTGCTGATGGCGACCATGTACCTGTGCATGTGCTTCTCGCTGGCCGAACTGTCGTCGATGATTCCTACCGCCGGCGGCGGCTACGGCTTTACCCGCACCGCGTTCGGGCCTTGGGGCGGCTTTCTGACCGGTACGGCGATCCTGATCGAATACGCCATCGCGCCCGCCGCGATTGCCTGCTTTATCGGCGCCTATTGCGAGTCGCTGTTCGGTATCGGCGGCTGGATCATCTACCTGGTGTTCTACGTGGTGTTCATCGGCATCCACATTCTCGGCGCCGGCGAGGCACTGAAGCTCATGTTCGTGATCACCGCCGTGGCTGCCATCGCGCTGGGCGTGTACATCGTGGCGATGGTCCCGCACTTCCAGGTGGCCAACCTGTTCGACATCCCGGCCACCGAAGCCACTGGCGCCAGCAGCTTCCTGCCGTTTGGCTACATGGGTATCTGGGCCGCGCTGCCGTATGCGATCTGGTTCTTCCTGGCCGTTGAAGGCGTGCCGCTGGCCGCCGAAGAAACCAAAGATCCGAAGCGCGACCTGCCACGCGGCCTGATCGGCGCCATGCTGGTGCTGCTGGCCTTCGCCGGCCTGATCCTGCTGGTCGGTCCTGGCGCGGCCGGTGCCCAGGCGCTGGTGGCTTCGGGTAACCCGCTGGTCGAGTCGCTGGTCAAGGTCTACGGCGGTTCGACCTGGATGAGCCAGTTCGTCAACCTGGTCGGTCTGGCCGGCCTGATTGCCAGCTTTTTCTCGATCATCTACGCCTATTCGCGGCAGATCTTCGCCCTGTCGCGTGCCGGCTACCTGCCACGCGGCCTGTCGCTGACCAACCGCAACAAGGCGCCGGTCATGGCCCTGATCGTACCGGGCATCATCGGTTTCGGCCTGTCGCTGAGCGGTCAGGGCGACCTGCTGATTCTGGTCGCGGTGTTCGGCGCCACGCTGTCGTATGTGCTGATGATGGCCGCGCACATCACCCTGCGCGTGCGTCGTCCCGACATGCCACGCTCGTACCGCACACCCGGTGGCGTGCTGACCTCGGCGGTGGCACTGGTGCTGGCAGCCATTGCACTGGTCGCGGGCTTTCTGGTCGACACGCGGGTCGTGATCGGCGCTGCGGTCATCTACGCTCTGTTCATTGCCTACTTCGCCTTGTACAGCCGTCACCATCTGGTGTCCGGTACCCCCGAGGAAGAGTTCGCGGCCATTCAGGCGGCTGAACAATCCCTGCGCTGACCTGCTTATAGCGGCCACCCTGCGGGTGGCCGTGACAGGAGACTGATTAATGGCTCGGTTTACCCACACCATCGCTCACATGACCTGGAGCTTCGACAGCCTGCGCGAGCTGATGGCCAAGGCCAGCCCGGCGCGTTCCGGTGACTACCTGGCCGAAGTGGCCGCCGGCAGCGATGCCGAGCGCGCCGCAGCACAAATGGCGCTGGCCAATGTACCGCTCAAGCACTTCCTGCAGGAAGTCCTGATCCCTTATGAAAGCGACGAAGTCACCCAGCTGATCATCGACACCCACGACGCCGAGGCTTTCGCGGTGGTCAGCCACCTGACCGTCGGCGGCCTGCGGGACTGGCTGCTCAGCGAACAGGCCACCGAGGCCAGCCTCAAGGCACTGGCGCCCGGCCTGACCCCGGAAATGGCCGCGGCCGTGTCAAAGATCATGCGCATCCAGGACCTGGTGCTGGTCGCGCAGAAAACCCGCGTCGAAACGCGCTTTCGCAACACGCAGGGTTTGCGTGGGCGGATGTCGACCCGCTTGCAGCCCAACCACCCGACCGACGACCCGGCGGGCATCGCCGCCAGCATCGTCGACGGCCTGCTGTACGGCAACGGCGACGCCATGATCGGCATCAACCCGGCCACCGACAGCATGAGTTCGATCTGCACGCTGGTCGAGATGCTCGACGCGATCATCCAGCGCTACCAGATTCCGACCCAGTCGTGCGTGCTGACCCACGTGACCAGCTCGATTGCCGCCATCGAACGCGGCGCGCCGCTGGACCTGGTGTTTCAGTCGATCGCCGGCACCGAGGCGGCCAACGCCAGTTTCGGCGTCAGCCTCAAGGTGCTGCAGGAAGGCTATGAGGCGGGACTGAGCCTCAAGCGCGGCACGCTGGGCAACAACCTGATGTACTTCGAAACCGGACAAGGCAGCGCCCTGTCGGCCAACGCCCACCACGGCGTCGACCAGCAGACGTGCGAAGCCCGTGCCTATGGCGTGGCCCGGCATTTCAATCCGTTTCTGGTCAACACCGTGGTCGGCTTCATCGGCCCGGAGTACCTGTACAACGGCAAGCAGATCATCCGCGCCGGCCTTGAAGACCACTTCTGCGGCAAGCTGCTCGGCGTGCCGATGGGCTGCGACATCTGCTACACCAACCACGCCGAAGCCGATCAGGACGACATGGATGTACTGTTGACGCTGCTGGGCGCGGCGGGGATCAACTTCATCATGGGCATTCCGGGTTCGGACGATGTGATGCTCAACTACCAGACCACCTCGTTTCACGACGCGCTGTACGCCCGCAAGGTGCTGGGCCTGCATGCGGCGCCGGAGTTCGAGCAGTGGCTGGCGCGCATGGGCATCTTCCAGCAGCAAGGCGGTCAACTGCGCATGGGTAACGAACTGCCGCCGGCGTTCCGTCAGGCACTGGCGCAACTGGCTTAAGAGGTGGACATGACCGACCAATCCCCCGCGACCGAAAACCCCTGGCAGCATTTGCGCCAGCTGACGCCTGCACGCATTGCCCTGGGACGGGCCGGCACCAGCCTGCCGACGGCGGCGCAGCTGGATTTTCAGTTCGCCCACGCCCAGGCCCGCGATGCCGTGCACTTGCCGTTCGACCATGCCGGGCTGCGTGACGAACTGCACGAGCGCAAATTCGACACGCTGCTGGTCCACAGCGCCGCGCCCGACCGCCACACCTATCTGCAACGCCCGGACCTGGGCCGCAAGCTCAACGAGGAGTCCGCGCAGGCGCTGGATGATTACGCGGCGCAACACGGCAAGGGTTATGACCTGGCGATCGTGATTGCCGACGGCCTGTCGTCACTGGCCGTGCGCCGCCACAGCCTGCCGTTTCTCGACAAGCTGCTGGAGCAGGTGACAGAAGCGGGCTGGTCGCTGGCGCCGATCACCCTGGTCGAACAAGGCCGAGTGGCAGTGGCCGACGAGGTGGGCCAGCGGCTGGGGGCGAAGATGAGCGTGATCCTGATCGGCGAACGGCCGGGGCTCAGCTCACCGGACAGCCTGGGGCTGTACTTCACCTACGGGCCAAAAATCGGCCTCAACGATGCGTACCGCAACTGCATCTCCAACGTCAGGCTTGAAGGCCTGAGCTACAACATGGCGACCTTCCGCCTGATGTACCTGATGCGCGAAGCCTGCCGCCGCCAGCTCTCCGGCGTCGACCTGAAGGACGAAGCCGAAGTGCCGGTGCTGGATAACAGCGGGCCGGGGAATTTCCTTCTTAACGACAATCGCTGAGCCCGACGAACACAGGCCCCAGTAAATTTGTGGCGTTTCATCAATTTTGCGAGCGCTAGCGCACTCGGTCGCCGGCAAGCGGGCTCCTACGTAATGTGTGTCGTGCTCAGTATCAAGGCCAGCCAACCTCTGTAGGAGTGAGCGCCAGCTCGCGAAGGCGAAGGTGCAGTCACCCTAAATGGGCTGATTTCACTGGCCCTTTCGCGAGCTACGCTCGCTCCTACGTAATGTGTGTCGTACTCAGTATCAAGGCCAGAATGCGCGAGCCTTGAAGGCTGAGAGCACAGTGGCTACAGGGTTACGCCGTCTTACGGGGCGGTCTTCTTCACATGTTCTTTCTTGGCGTGTTCCTTGTGGGTCGACGCCTTGTGGTGCGTTTCCTTTTTGGCTGGCTCGACCTTGGCCGGTGCAGCCGCCGGGGCAGGTGTTGGCACAGGTACTGATGCTGGCAGCTGAATCTGCGCCGCTACAGGCTCGGGAGCCGGTGCCGGTTCTGGCGCTTTCTCGGCCGGTTTCTCTTCGGCGGCGCCAAACAGTTTGCTGAAGAATCCGGGCTCCTGCTTCTTCACCGGTACAGCGGCAGGCGCCGCCAGTAATGGCTTGGGCTCGAACGACTTGCCCGCCGCCAGGTCCTGCACTTGGCTGGCGGCACGTTGACCGCTGCGCAGTGCGCCTTCCAGGGTGCCGGGGTACAAGGTGTCGGTGTGCTCGCCGGCAAAGGCTATGCGTTGCACCGGCTTTTCCCACAGGCGCCAGAACTTGCTGATCTGCCCAGGCCCATACGCCAGGTACGATCCACCGGTGCCCGGGTCGACGCTGTAGCGGCGGATTTCATAACCGGTGTAGGCGCCGCGTGCCTGCGGATACAGCGTGTGCAGGCGAATCAGCACCTGATCGACCAGTTGCTTGTCGCCAAAGGTCTGCATGATCCGCGCGTTGTCGCCCGACAGGTTGATCACCACGTTGGCGCCGCCCTTCAGCGCCGGCTCGATCCACAGCATGCCCAGCCCGGTATTGCTGAAAATCTCGCCCGACAGGCGCGCCTTGCTGTCCCATACCGGGGTCTTGAACTTAAGCATGATCTGGTCGCGCCAACCGTAGTTGGTGCCCTTGAGCGCCGCCTGATGTTTGGGGTCCAGCGCCGGGGTGAGCTGAATCTGGCCCAGCGCGCGCAGCGGCACGGCCAGCACCACGTAGTCGGCGCTGTAGCCCACCGCGCCGACCTTGACGGTCACGCTGTCCTTGTCCTGGATGATCGCTGACACCGGTGACTGGGTCTTGATCGCCTTGATCTGCCGGGTCAGCGCTTCGATCAACACCGCGCTGCCACCGGGCAGGCGTGCTGCGCGGCGGTCGCGCTCGTCGACGCCACGATACACGCGGGTCTGCTGGGCGAAATACAGCAGCGACAGGCGCGATGGTTCGTCGTAGCGGGTGCGGATCTGCTGGTTGACCAGTTGCCGCGCCACCGGCGGCAGGTTCTGGCGGTCCAGCCAGTTGGAGACGTTGATCTGATCGAGGGCAAACAGCGTGCTGTTGGCCGCCGGATTTTCCGGGTCGTCGATCGAACGTGCCAGGTTATCCAGGGTGTCTTCGTAACGCTTGAGCGCCTCGGCGGTAGCCGGTTGTTTGGCGGCCAGGTCGGCGGCGGTGAAATACACGCCATCGATCAGGTAGCCGGGGCTGCGCACATACTCAGGCGCCGCGACGCTGGCCAGCTTGAAACGCTCCAGGTACTGATTGAGCAGTGGCTGGGCCTTGGTGTTGCCGATCCACTCACTGCTGGCCAGCCCCGAACGCCCGCCGGTGCTGCCACGTGCTTCGAGCACCGTGACTTGCCAGCCCTTGGCCTGCAACTCATAGGCGGCGGTCAGCCCCGCCAGCCCGCCACCGACCACAATGGCCGTGCGCGGTTTGTCATCGGCGAGCGTATTGACGCTGACCAGTCCTATAACCACCCACACACAGGCACGCAGCCAGGCCGAACGCATTGCGTAAACTCCGATAGAAAATGCAGGAAATGGCAGCAATGAGCTGCAGATAAAGCGAAGAGCCGCGCAGCATACGTCAGCTGTTGCTTGCCGCAAAGGTTGTTCGCACGCCAGCCATTCCGTAGGCTTGCGCGATTGTTTGTCCTCGCATTCGGCGAGTCGCTTAACGGAGATTGCCCATGGGCTTGAACGATCAGTGGATGCAGCGCGACCTGGCGGTGCTGTGGCACCCCTGCACCCAGATGAAAGACCACGAACAACTGCCGTTGATTCCGATCCGCCGGGGCGAAGGTGTGTGGCTGGAAGACTTCGAAGGCAAGCGCTACCTGGATGCGGTCAGCTCGTGGTGGGTCAATGTCTTCGGCCACGCCAACCCGCGCATCAACCAGCGCATCAAGGACCAGGTCGACCAGCTTGAACACGTGATCCTCGCAGGCTTCAGCCACCAGCCGGTGATCGAGCTGTCCGAGCGTCTGGTCAAGCTGACGCCCGAAGGCCTGACCCGCTGCTTCTATGCCGACAACGGCTCGTCGTGCATCGAAGTGGCGCTGAAGATGAGCTTTCACTACTGGCTCAATCGCGGCCAGCCGGGCAAGCAGCGCTTTGTCACCCTGACCAACAGCTACCACGGCGAAACCATGGCGGCGATGTCGGTGGGTGATGTGCCGCTGTTCACCGAAACCTACAAGCCGCTGTTGATGGACACCCTCAAGGTGCCCAGCCCGGACTGCTTCCACCGCCCGGACGGGGTGAGCTGGGAAGAGCACTCGCGCACGATGTTCCAGGCCATGGAGCAAACCCTGGCCGAGCACCACGCCAGCGTCGCGGCCGTCATCGTCGAGCCGCTGATTCAGGGTGCCGGCGGCATGCGCATGTACCACCCGGTGTACCTCAAGCTGCTGCGCGAGGCCTGCGACCGTTACGGCGTACACCTGATCCATGACGAAATCGCCGTGGGCTTCGGCCGCACCGGGACGATGTTCGCCTGTGAACAGGCCGGAATCCGCCCGGATTTCCTGTGCCTGTCCAAGGCCCTGACCGGCGGCTATCTGCCGCTGGCGGCGTGCCTGACCACCGACGAGGTGTATGACGCCTTCTACGACGACTACCCGACCCTGCGGGCCTTTTTGCATTCGCACAGCTACACCGGCAACCCGCTGGCCTGCGCCGCTGCCCTGGCGACTCTGGACATCTTCGAGCAGGACAACGTGATCGAGGCCAACAAGGCCCTGGCGCAACGCATGGCCAGCAGCACCGCGCACCTGGCCGACCACCCCAACGTCGCTGAAGTACGCCAGACCGGCATGGCGCTGGCCATCGAGATGGTCAAGGACAAGGCCAGCAAGACGCCCTATCCGTGGCAGGAACGCCGTGGCCTGAAAGTGTTTCAGCACGCCCTTGAACGCGGCGCCCTGCTGCGCCCGCTGGGCAATGTGGTGTACCTGCTGCCGCCGTATGTGATCACCGAAGCGCAGATCGACTTTCTTGCCGAGGTGGCCAGCGAAGGCATCGACATCGCCACGCGCGAAAGCGTCAGCGTTGCGGTGCGCGAGAATTTCCACCCCGATTTCCGCGATCCGGGCTAGACCACACTTACATTATCTTCACCAGAGACCACGCATGAGACTGTCCCGTTTCTTCATCGACGCCCCGCTGAGCCTGGGCGAACACAGCTTGCCTGAGGCCCAGGCGCATTACATCGGCCGGGTGCTGCGCATGACCGAGGGCCAGGCCCTGCAGGTGTTCGACGGCTCGGGCGTCGAATACCGTGGCACCTTGCTGGAAGTCGGCAAGAAGCAAGTGCGCGTACAGCTCGACGAGCAGTTTGCCGGCCAGGCGGAATCCACCTTGCGCATCCACCTGGGCCAGGGCCTGTCGCGGGGCGAGCGCATGGACTGGGCGATCCAGAAAGCCACCGAACTGGGCGTGGCTGAAATCACCCCGATCGTCAGCGAGCGCTGTGAAGTGCGCCTCAAGGATGAGCGTGCGCAAAAGCGTCAGGACCACTGGCAACAGATCGCGATCAGCGCCTGCGAACAGTGCGGCCGTTCGGTGGTGCCGGTGATTCACCCGCCGCTGCCATTGGCCGAGTGGCTCAAGCAGACCGAAGCCGACCTGAAACTGGTGCTGCACCCGGTCGCCGAACCGCTGAGCAGCCATGCAGCACCTGCGAGCCTGGCGTTTCTGATCGGCCCAGAAGGCGGGCTGAGCGAGGCAGAAGTCGAGCAGGCCAAAGCCGGCGGCTACCACGCCGCCCGCCTCGGCCCGCGCGTACTGCGCACCGAAACCGCCCCGGTGGTAGCCCTGAGCGTGGCGCAACAACTGTGGGGCGACTTCTAACAAACGCTGCAGCTCTTGCAGGAGCGCGCTCCGGAATTTGTGTCGTACTCAGTATCAAGGCCAGCCCAAAATCCGTGGGAGCGAGCGCCAGCTCGCGAATGCTGACTATCAGTCACCGAATGGGTTGACTATGACGGCCCCTTCGCGAGCTCTACGCTCGCTCCTACGGCATTTGTGTCGTACTCAGTATCAAGGCCAGAATGCGCCAAGCCTTGAAGGCTGACGCGCATTTGGCTTGAGAACACAGTTGCTACAAGGGTCTGTGCTTGCAAGGTGTCAGCGACAAAACGTTGCCGGTTAAAGCACATACCCATAGATCGCCACAAAATGCATCAGGCTGCCGGCGATCACGAACAGGTGCCAGATGCCGTGCCAGTGACGGATGTGGTCGAAGGCGAAAAAGATGATGCCGACGGTGTACATCACGCCACCGCCGGCCAGCCAGATAAAGCCCGCCGTGCCCAGGGTGGCGAGCAGCGGTTTGACCGCCACCAGCACGATCCAGCCCATCACCGCGTAGATCACCACCGACAGCACCCGCGCTTCGGAGCGTGGCTTGATCTCTTGCAGGATGCCGATCAGCGCCAGCGCCCAGACCACCCCGAACAGGCTCCAGCCCCACGGCCCGCGCAACGACACCAGGCAGAACGGCGTGTAGCTGCCGGCGATCATCAGGTAGATCGAAAAATGATCGACCTTGCGCATGATCGTTTTCGCCCGCCCGCGCACGCTGTGATAAACCGTCGAGGCGCTGTAAAGGCCGACCAGGCACACGCCATACACCGCCACGCTGACGATCTTCCAGATGTCGTGTTGCAGGCTCGCCAGCACCAGTAGCCAGACCGCACCGACGGCGGCCAGCAGCGTGCCGACCAGGTGCGACCAGGCGTTGAATTTTTCTCCGTAGTACATCGTTAACCGCCCTTTTGTTGCCGAAGGTTTACTATCGAACACTCCACTAAAAGCACGCCCACCAGAAGCGCCGCCAATGCAGATCGACGATGAATTGACCCTCAAGAAGCTCGAAACATTCCTGGCGTTCATGCGCACCGGCAATCTGAGCCGTGCCGCTGCCGAGTTGCAGACCAGCAATGTCAGCGTCCACCGCGCCATTCATTCGCTGGAAAGTGCGCTGCGTTGCCCGCTGTTCAAGCACGAAGGCCGTAACCTTACGCCACTCGAAAGCGCCTATGTGCTGGAAGAACGCGCGCAGAAGCTGATTCAGGATGTCGTGACCACCGTAGAACTGACGCGCCAGGCGGCCGGTTTCTCGGCGGCACGTTTCAAGCTCGGGGCGTTGTATTCGCTGACTGTGCGCACCGTGCCGCAGTTGATCATGGGGTTGAAGCTGCGCCGCAGCGAGCTGAATATCGACCTGATCCTGGGCTCGAACATGGACCTGCTGTACAAGCTCAAGAACATGGAAGTCGACGCGATGCTGGTGTCGCTGGACGAGAACGTCAACGACCCGGACTGCGATCACCTGGCGCTGTTTTCCGACGATATCTTTCTCGCGGTGCCGGTCGATTCGCGCTTTGCCCGGCACAGTGAAGTGGACTTGAGCGACCTGCGCGAAGAGACCTTCATCACCCTGACCCAAGGCTTCGCCACCCACCGCGACGGCGTGCGGGTGTTCAGCCAGGCAGGCTTCGAGCCCAAGGTGGCGATGCAGGTGAACGATATTTTCACCCTGCTGAGCATGGTCAGCTCAGGCGTCGGCTACGCGCTGCTGCCGGGGCGCATCGCCGCGGTGTACGAAAACCGCGTGCGGCTGATCCCCTTGCAAGCGCGTTACCGCATGCAGCAAGACATCGGCGTGGTGTTCCTCAAATCCCGCGAACGCGACCCGAACCTGCTGGCCCTGGTCGCGGAATGCCGCATGTATGCGAGCCGCACCTGACCTGGTAGGAGCGCGCTCTGCCGGAATGCCGGACCACCGCGACCGAGTGCGCAGCGCTCGCAAAGTCTCGGAAACGCTGAAAATTTACGACTGCTAACGCAGCCGGTCGCGGGCAGAGCGCGCTCCTACCGGGGGTCAGCCCACCAGGCCGCGTACGGCGAAATACAGCAGCGAGGGGCCGAGCAGGCAGCCCAGACCCGTGTGAAAGGTCGCGGTCAGTGCGCCGTAGGGCACCAGTCGCCGGTCGGTGGCGGCAAGGCCTGCGGTCACGCCGCTGACGGTGCCGGCCAGGCCGCCGAAGACCATCGCCGAGCGCGGATTGTCCAGGCCCATCCAGCGCGCGGTCATCGGCGTGCCGACCATCACCACGATGGCCTTGATCAAGCCGGTGGCAATCGACAGCGCCATCACATCGGAGCTCGCGCCCAGCGCCGCGCCGGTCACGGGACCGACGATGTAGGTCACCGCACCCGCACCGATGGTGGTCATGCTCACCGCATCGCGATAGCCGAATACCCACGCCACGCTGGCGCCGACAATGAACGGCAGGATGGTGCCCAGCAGCAGCGCCACGACACCGATCATCCCGGCCTTGCGCGCTTCGGTGGCTTGCACTTCGAACGCCGTGGCAACGATGGCGAAATCGCGCAGCATCGCGCCACCCATCAGACCGATGCCGGAGAACAGCGCCACATCCGCCAGGCCCTTCTGCCCGCCAGTCAGGGTGCCGCCGACCCAGGCCAGCACCAGGCCGATGACGATGGCAATCGCCGAGCCGTGCACACGGCCAAAGGTCAGCCGGTTAGAGATGATCACCGAGACCCACATGATGATGCCGACAAAGGCAAAGGCGGTGATCAGGCCGTTGTGTTCCAGGGCTTTTTCAATGAGTGCCTGCATATCAGCGCCCTCCCGCCGGCGCAGCGCCCGGAACGATCAGCGGCTCTTCGGCGGGCAAAGGTTCACCCTTGTTGGTACGGCTGATCAACGCAATGGCGCAGGCGCACAGCACCACCGAACCGAGCGCGGCGAGGACCGCGACCGGCCCGCCCTTGAGTGCAGTAACGACATTCTGTTGCGCGGCCATCGCGACCACCACCGGGATGTACATCGCGCCCCAGAAACCGACGCCCATCTCGCAGCCTTTGCTCATGCCGCCGTTCTTTTCCATCCACAAACGCGCGCAGATCAGCAGGATCATCGCGATCCCGACCCCGCCCACGTTGGATTTGACGCCCAGCAGCACGCCAAGCATGTCGCCGATGACCACGCCTGCAAGCGTGCAGATGGCCAGTAATGCCACACCGTAGATAATCATGTGTCGTTCCTTTTTTGCATTGCTGAAGTTGTTGTTTTTGTCCTTCGTAGCAGCTGCACTCGGTCTCTAGGGTTGGCGGCTTTCCTCCTCGCGCGACAAGGCGACCAGACTGTCCAGACGCGCGCCGTCATAGGCGATCGCCGTTGCGTGTTGCAGGACCTTGCGGCCCAGCCCGGTCAGTACGGAACCGGGTGGCAGTTCGATCTGTAGATGAACGCCGCGCTCATGCGCGGTTTCGACGGTGCTGCGCCAGTCGATGACCCGGCACATGTTGAACGCCAGGTCGTCGCGCAGCTTTTCAGCGTTGTGAATCGGCCGTGCCGAGGTGCCGCTCAGATAGCGCAGCCGTGGCGTGCGCACCTCGACCCTGGCGAAGGCCTCGGCCAGCGCACGCGCCGGTGCGTCGAGCAATGTGCAGTGCGACGGCACGCTGACCGCCAGGCGTTTTGCGCCACTGGCACCGGCGGCTTTGGCCAGTTTGGCAACCTGCTGCATGGCCGCTTCGCTGCCGGCGATGACCAGTTGCCGCTCGGCGTTGATATTGGCCAGGAACACCGGCGTCTGCGGGCTATTGACCTGCGCCAGCAGCCCTTCGACCTCGGGCAGTTCCAGGCCGAGAACCACGGTCATGCCATAGCCTTCGGGATAAGCGTTGTGCATCAGCTCGCCGCGCAAGGCGACCAGTCGCAAGGCATCGTCGAAGGCCAGTGCCTCGGCGATCACCGCTGCGGGATAAGCACCGATCGACAAGCCGGCCACGAAATCCGTCGTACAGCCACGCCGTTGCAAGACCCGCGCAGCCGCAACGCCGGCGATCAGCAAACACAACTGCACGGCGCGGGTGCTGCGCAAGGCTTGCTCGCTGTCCAGAGCCAGGACGTCTTCGCCCAGCACTGTGCTGGCGTGGTTCAAGGTGTCCAGCACCTGCGGCTCACTGGCCAGGCGATGGAGCATGCCCGGTTGTTGCGCGCCCTGGCCGGGAAACACCCACAAGCGGCTCATGCGCAGGCCTCAAGGGGCTGCCACGGGTCGCTGAGCAACAGCGCGCCGTGACTGCTTTTGAGCAAGACCTGTCGCGAGCTGCCGGCCCATTCGCGCAGCGCCAGCGCGCCGCCCGGCAGTTGCAACTGCACGTCGATGCGGCACGCCGCGGTACCCAGCGCCGCGACCAGATCCGCCGCCCAGGCGCGGGACATATACGCCAGGGTGCGCACGATCAGGTCCAGATCGCTGTCCTGATGCAAGGCCGCGACACCGCTGGCCAGCTCGAACCCGGCACTGCCGGCCACGCCCCAGACCAGCCCCAGCGACGCCATCAACGGCCGCACCTGTTCAAGCGCTTGCAAGGCCGGCCAGTCACGCACACCCATAACGTCGATCAAGTCTTCAGGGCGTACCTGCCGCACCACGGCGGCACGCGGCATGCTTGCGGCATAACGCTGTTCACGACGCGGCCCGCGAATGCCCACCGCTACACGCTCGGCACTCAACAGCTGGCGCCGCACCACCACCGGCTGACCCTGGCTGACCACCTCGACTGCCCATTCGGGCGCATCGCTTGGCAATTCAGCCACAGTCATGCCGCTCAGCAGGTCATGCGGCAGCAGCGCAGGGTGCAGTAATGCAGTCACGCCCATTGCTCGCGCAGCCGCTGACGCACCAGCGCCGAGGCCGCCCGATGCCGCGCACCGAGCCGGCCACTGAGGTCGCGACCGCTGCGCTGGACATCGGCGATGGCGGCGCTCAGCACCTGGCGTACCTGTGCCAGGTCCTGTTCCTGCGGCTGCTCGATCTGGCTGACCGTCAGGGTTTCCCACAGCAGGCCGAGGCTGGCGTAGCTGTCGATGTCGTAGGCCATCGGCGGGATGCTGGCGGCGAGTTTTTCCAGTTCATCGACACTGCGCTGGGTCACCCGCGCCGCCGAGGCCTTGCCCATCGCATGCACCATCACGCCCGGATCGCGCAGGGCGATCAGGCGGTTGGCCTGGTAACCGTGAGCCAGAAACGCACCGGACATCGCCTTGCCGACCAGCAGGCCGATCACCGCATGCCCGGCCAGCCGGGCGCGGGCATAGCTGTCCACAGCGCCGGCCAGCGCCTGATGAATACCCAAGGCTTCTTCGCGGCGGCCATAGGCCTGGCTGGGCACATCGATGATCGCGATCAATGCACGCTTGTGCTCGCTGTTGCGGTCCAGTTCGATGGCCTGATCGACCGCCTTGGCCAATCCCCAGCCTTCCAGCAGCCCGACCTCGCCTTCACGGGCGCGTGGGAAAGGGTTGTCGGCATCCGGGACCACGGCGATAAAACGCACCGCCTGTTCACCGAGATTGCCGTCTGTTGCACGCACCGACACCGGCAAGCCATCCACCGCTTGACCTTGCGCACCGAGTGCGTCGAGCCAGTTCACACCACGTTGCGAAGCGCTCATGAGCGGACTCCTTGATAAAGCGTGCGCACTGTTTGCGCATCGATTTGCGGCACGGTGTTCTGTGGGGTGGTGTCGAGTTGCGCCAGACGCTGCAGGTACTCGGCGTACTGACCGCTGCGATGGCGGGCCGGCACACCTTGCGCAAGCCAGCCGGCAACCTGCCGATGAATCTCGCTGACGTCATCGGCGGCAAAGCCGTCGACCAGCGCGCTGGCAAAGCGCTGCTCGCCACCGGTCAGGCTCCAGATGAATGGCCGGTCGCGTGAGTCGTATTCTTCGATTCCGGCTTCCTGCTCGATCACTTGCGGACCATTGAGGCCCAGACGGGCTTCGCGGGTCACCAGCAAATAGCTGCACAAGCCAGCGGCAATCGACATGCCGCCAAAGCAGCCGACGCTGCCGGCAATCACGCCGATCACCGGCTGGTACTGGCGCAAGTCGACAATCGCCGCCTGGATCTCGGCAATTGCCGCCAGCCCCAGATTGGCTTCCTGCAGGCGCACGCCGCCGGTTTCCAGCAGCACAATGGCGGCGGTCGGAATGCCGTTGCGGTTGTCTTCAGCGGCCAGTTCCAGGGCGCCGGCCATCTTCGCGCCGCCGACCTCGCCCATGCTGCCGCCCTGAAACGCACCCTCGATGGCAGCGATGACCACCGGCCGACCATTGACCGTGCCCTTGGCAACCACGACGCCGTCATCGGCCTGCGGCACCACGCCTTGCTGGCTGAGCCAGGGCGAGATCAGCCGCTCGAAAGGGTCGATCAATTCACGAAAGCTTCCCGCGTCGAGCAAGGCCCTGGCGCGCTGGCGGGCACCGAGTTCGATGAAGCTGTGCTGCTGGAGCAAACGCGCGGTATCAGTCATGGCCGACCTCCTCGAAGCCTTGTTCCAGACGCAGGCGCACCACGCCCGGCGTGGCGCCGAAGTCATGGATATCGATATTCAGCGCCAAGGGTGTCTGGCCGTCGAACATGCGCTCGAACAAGTGCTGCCAGCGTGCGCTGGCGCCGTTGACCGAGGTCACCACGCGGATCGACAGCGTGCCCGGCAGGCCCGGTTCCAGCAGCACTTCCAGATCGCCGGAGCCGACACAGCCAACCAGCGCACGACCGCGCGGCGGCTGGCCGGCGGGAAATTGGAATGACAGGGTTTCCATGGTCAGAGACTCCGTGAAGGATGGCCGAGCGCAGGCTCCAGGCCATCGATAAACAGGCAGGCGGCGAGCAGATCGGCAGCGCCTCCGGGCGAGGCATTCAGGTCGGTGAGTTGCCGGTCCAGCGCTTGCAACTGGCGACGCCCGGCCAGGCTGGCGCTGCCGCCGGCATCCAGCACCCGCTGAGCGCCGTGCTGCATGGCGTGCAAGCCTTCGGTGCCGGCGCGGTAGAGCACGCAGGTGTCGGTGAGTGAAGTCATGATCGCCAGCAAGGCATCGAGCCGCGCATTCTGCTCGCCACTGCCGGCCGCGCGGCTACGCTGCAACTGCGCAAGACCCTGTCGGGTGACCGCCGGAAAACCCTGTTGCGCCTGTTCGCGAGCACCCTGGGCGCCATAACGCCGGGCGACTTCGCGCCCGTGGCTGGTCGCCGCAGGACCGGCAGCAGGCAGAGCCTGACGATCGTCGATCAGCGCCAGTCGCGCCGCCCTTGAACACATGCCGGCAGGTGTCAGGTCTTCGGGGTCTAGGGCTACCGCCGCGACCAGCAAGCCCAAGGCCCAGATTGCACCGCGATGGGTGTTGACGCCGCCGGTGACGCGCAGCATCTCGACCTCGCCTTCGCGCCCCAGCCGGCCAAGCGCCTCGCGCAGCGGCTGGCCGACTTCGCGGTGTTCAACGGCCGCTTCGGCCATTTGCTTGAACGCCGGCCACAATGAAATCGCCGAAGCCTGCATCAGGCCCAAATGCATATCACGGTGCGCGCCGCTGCTGCGCCGGTCGACCAGCGCCGGCTTGGGCGACAGCTCGGCTTCGTCGATCAGCGCCTCGACCGCCAGATCGGCCAGGCGGTCGGCCAGCGACAGGTCGGGTACAGGAAGTTTGAGTGCACTCATCACCAGCTCCTGAATTTGGCGGGCGGGTTGTACAGGCCACCGGACCACTCGACCAGATCGGCAATGCTCTTGGCCGCGAGCAATTCACGGCTGGCATCGGTGCGACGAATGCCGAGGTCTTCGGGCAGCGCGATCAACCCTTCGCGGCGCAGGCGTGCGGTTTCTTTCGGGTCGTGGCGCAGGCCGATGGCAGTCACGCCAGCCACCGCCGCGATCATCGCCCGGCGCTCTTCCAGGCTGCGGGCCTTGTACAGGTAGGCGATGCCCTCTTCGGTGAGCAGGTGGGTCACGTCGTCGCCGTAGACCATGATCGGCGCCAGCGGCATGCCGCTTTTCTTCGCCACGTCGATGGCATCCAGCGTGTCGACGAACGTCGGTTTGCCGCCTTCCTGGAAAGTTTCGACCATCTGCACCACCAGCTTCTTGCCACGCTCCAGATACGCCGCCGGGCCGTCGCTGTCGCCAGTGCGCATGTCCAGCCAGGCCGGTGTGCTGTGGCGCCGGCCGCGCGGGTCGTGGCCCATGTTCGGCGCGCCACCGAAACCGGCCAGGCGGCCACGGGTCACGGTGGAGGAATGGCCATCGCCGTCGACTTGCAGGGTGGCGCCGATAAACAGGTCCACCGCGTACTGCCCGGCCAGTTGGCACAACTGCCGGTTGGAACGCAGCGAGCCATCGCGACCGGTGAAGAACACATCCGGGCGCGCGGCGATGTAATTCTCCATGCCCAGTTCGGTGCCGAAGCAATGCACGCTCTCGACCCAACCGCTCTCGATGGCCGGAATCAACGTCGGGTGCGGATTGAGCGTCCAGTTACGGCAGATCTTGCCTTTCAGGCCCAGCGATTCGCCGTAGGTCGGCAGGATCAACTCGATGGCAGCGGTATTGAAGCCGATGCCGTGGTTGAGCGACTGCACGTTGTGTTTTTCGTAGATGCCGCGGATCGCCATCATCGCCATCAGCACGTGCACCGGCTTGATGTGGCGCGGGTCGCGGGTGAACAGCGGCTCGATGTAGAACGGCTTGTCGGCCACCACCACGAAGTCGACCCATGAGGCCGGAATATCCACCCGTGGCAGCTCGCTGACATCGTCGACCAGCTGGTTGACCTGAACGATGACGATGCCATCGCTGAACGCCGCCGGCTCGATCAGCGCCGGGCTGTCTTCGGTGCTGGGGCCGGTGTAGATATTACCGGCGCGGTCGGCCATGAAGCCTGCCGACAGCACGACATTGGGGATCAGGTCCACCACCAGCCGTGCATAGAGTTCGATGTAGGTATGAATGGCGCCGACTTCCAGCAACCCGTCTTCGAGCAACTGGCTGATGCGCAGGCTCTGGGTGCCGGCAAACGAGAAATCCAGCTTGCGGGCGATGCCGCGTTCAAACAGGTCCAGGTGCTCGGAGCGCCCGACGCTGGGCATGATCATGTGCAGGTCATGGACCTTGCCGGGGTCAACCTTGACCAGCGAGCGCGAGAGAAAGTCGGCCTGCTTCTGGTTGTTGCCCTCCAGCACCACCCGGTCGCCGGCGACCAGCAACGCTTCCAGGGCGGCGACGATGTTCTCGGTGGGGATCACCACACCGTCGGCCAATGGCCTGACCTGGTCCAGCCGCCGCTGCTTCTCGCTGCGCCGCCGCGACCAGCGCGCGTCGAGGTTATTTATCGTTGTCATGGTCACTCCACGAGATTCGCTGTCGTGGGTCACCTTAGAAGCTGGGGGGCGGGGTATCAATCAAGGTGGGTGTGGGATTGTTACGGTCAGGGTAATGGTTAAACGCCCATGCCTGGTGTGCTTGCTACTGTTAATACCCGGCAAATGTCAGTCCAGGTTAAAGGCTCTTTTAATAGCGTTGATCCACTGATCACTGTCATCACGCACCAGTAACAAAGTTTCTGCACGGTATCACGACCAATGATACCGTGCAGAAATCCTGTTACTGAACGAGTTCCTGGTACTCATTCAAAGAGATGAGAGGCAATAACAGGTCAGCATTACCTATCCCACCGCACCTGATACCGCGTACTGCGCCCGCCTCCCGGCAGCTTTTCCAGGCAGCCCTTGTCGAGCAAATCACTCAAGTGCCGGGTTGCCGTAGCTTTGCTGACTTTGGCCACGCTCTGGTATTGCGCGGCGCTGATACCATTTTCAAACCCTGGCTTGTCGGCCAGCAGATCGCCGTCGAGCAATCGGTTGAGTACCTTGATCTGCTCGACGCTCAAACCCTGGGTTCGATGCTGTTGCCAGAAACGGGCCTTGGCCAATACCCGGTCGATACGCTGGTTGGCCTCTTGCACAGCATGCAGCAGGGTTTGCAGGAACCACTCCAGCCAGGCCGTGATATCAAGCCCGCCCTTCTGGCTGCGCTCCAGAATGGAGTAATAGCCTTGTCGGGCGTCAAGAATGCTGGCCGACATGGCATAAAAACGAATCGCTTGAGGATGTGCCTGCGCCAGGGCCAGATCGGTCATGGCTCGGGTCAGGCGGCCATTGCCGTCATCAAAGGGATGCAGGGTGATAAACCAGAAATGAGTGATGCCGGCACGCAGCAAGGGGTCAAGGCTGACATCGGCTGCGCTGCTGCTGAACCAGCTGAAGAATTGCGCCAGTTGCGCCTCCAGCCCTTGGCGAGGAGGCGCTTCGAAATGCACCCGCGGGCTGTCCAGCCGCCCTGAAACCACCTGCATGGGCTCTGCACCGCGCAATTCGCCAACCCGGATGTGACGCGACAAGACCGATTCATGACTGACGAATAACAATCGGTGCCAATGCAGAACCCGCTCAAGATCCAGATCCGCGTTCCAGCGCTGGGTGGCATCGAGCATCAGTTCGGCAAGGCCTTCACTGCGCGGGCTGACGCGCTGCTCGTCTACCAGCCCCAGCCGCCGGGCCAGAGAGGAACGCACCGAACCCACATTGAGTGGCTCACCTTCGATGGCCGACGAAGTGATGATGTTCTGCAACAAGGCGTCCAGCTCAGTATTGACCATGGCATCGCTGCCGGCCGCCGCCAGTCGACCGGACAACTCGCCCTGCGCCTGGAGGCAAGCGCGCAACAGAGCCGCCAGTTGCTCGTGCTGCCAGCTGAAACGGGGCCAGTCGGGGTGTTGCCAGATCCAGTCTGCAGGCGTGGTCATGGGGTATACCCTGGAGTGATGAGCCGAATGCTACCTCTATTCGGCTCACCCCGTGAGCCGAATAGAGTCATTAATCGGCTCATACTCATCAGTATTCGACGATCAAGGCGTACCCTTCGGTCCCAGGCCGGCCTCCAGCAGCCATTGTTCAAGGCCGGGCAAATCGGGAATGCGCGCCTGGGTGTCGCCGACTTGCACGGCGGCCAGTTCCAGGCGCGCCAGCGGCACGTCGACGTAGCTGAGCTGGTTGTCGACCTTGCACGAGCGCGGGATGCTCTGGATCAGCAGCGCCATGTAGCGCAGCCCGCGGTGGCCGCCCAGTGCATTGAGGACCACGATGCGCGCCCGGCCGCCGACCTTGGTGCGCCCGCCGCAGGCGGCTTCGAAGCTGAGCAGTGGCAGGCTCAGGTCGCGCCAGACGATATTGCCCAGGTACCATGGCGGCGCATCGGGGTCGGCGTGGCAATCCTGATAGTCGATCAGCTCGGCCACAGCGACATTGGGCAGCAGCAGGTAGCGGTCGCTCAGCGGCAGCAGCAAGCAGGTCAGGCTGGTCAAGCGGGCCGAATGAAAGCTGGCATCAGACATCAATCGTACTCCAGCGCTGGATGCTGTCGAGCAGCACCGATTCCTGATAGGGCTTGCTCAGGTAGTCGTTGACGCCGATGGCCATGGCCCGGTCGCGGTGCTTCTGGCCTGAGCGCGAGGTAATCATGATGATCGGCAGATTCTTGAATTGCTCATGCTGGCGAATCCGCGTGGCGACCTCGAAGCCGTCCATGCGCGGCATTTCGATGTCCAGCAGCAGAATATCCGGGGTGTAGCTTTCAAGCAGGCTCATTGCATCGACCCCGTCCTTGGCGGTCACTACCTGCATGCCGTGGCGTTCCAGCAGCCGGCCGGTGACCTTGCGCACCGTCACCGAGTCGTCGACCACCATGACCCGCAAGGCCCGTGGCCCGGTCTCGGTGAACCAGGCGGTGTCGTCCGCCAGGGCCTGCGGCGTGCGATTCTGTTGGGCGCGCACATAGGCCAGCAGGTCTAGAATCAGCACCACCCGGCCATCGCCCAGAATCGTCGCGCCGCTCAGGCCCGGCACCTGGGCGAACTGCGTGCCGAGGCTCTTGACCACAATCTCGCGTGAGCCGGCCAGCGCATCGACCTGCACCGCCACCCATTGGTCCTGCAGATGCACCAGCAGCACCGGCAACGGCTGGAACTGGTCGTGCAGGCGCGGCTGGCCATTGCCGAGCAGCTCGCCCAGATAACGCAGTTCGTAGGTGCGCCCGCCATAGCGATAGCGCGGCGGGCGGGCCTGGTAGTGTTCGAGCAACTGGCCGGGCATGACCCGCACGATGCCTTCGATGGTGTTCAGCGGCACCGCGTATTGCTCCTCGCCGCACTGCACCATCAAGGCGCGGTTGACCGACACCGAGAACGGCAGGCGAATGCGAAAGCGCGTGCCAAGCCCGGCCACCGAGTCGATGGTCATCGAGCCGCCCAGTTGCTTGACCTCGGCATGCACCACGTCCATGCCCACGCCACGCCCGGAAATCTGGGTGATCACCTCGGCGGTGGAAAACCCGGCCTCAAGAATGAACGGCAGCACTTCATGGTCGGCCAGCACCGCATCGGCGCGGATCAGGCCGCGCTTGATCGCCTTGCGCCGCACGGCCGCCAGGTCGACGCCCGGGCCGTCGTCGCTCAGTTCGATGATGATATCGCCGCCTTCGTGCATCAGTTCCAGCCGGATCAGCCCCTGCTCCGGCTTGCCGGCCGCAATCCGCCGCTCGGTGCTTTCAAGGCCATGGTCGACGGCGTTGCGCAGCATGTGCTCCAGCGGCGCGACCATGCGTTCCAGGACGCTGCGGTCCAGTTCACCATCGGCATTGCCGATCTCGAAATTGACCTGTTTATCCAGCTCGCCGGCCACCTGGCGCACCACCCGGCGCAGGCGCGGCACCAGCCGTTCGAAGGGCACCATGCGCGTGCGCATCAGGCCCTCTTGCAGTTCGGTATTGACCCGCGCCTGCCGGGTCAGCAACGTGCTGGCGGCGCGGGCGCGCAGGTCCAGGGTTTCCTTGAGGTCGAGCAGGTCCGAGGCCGACTCGCTCAAGGCCCGTGACAACTGTTGCAACTGCGAGTGGCGGTCCATTTCCAGCGGGTCGAACTCTTCGTAGCCGCGCCGTTCGGCCTGCACCTGTTCGCGCGCCAGCAAGCGGCCCTGGGTTTCGCTGTCCAGGCGACGCAACTGGTCACGCATGCGCGCCAGGGTGATTTCGATTTCGGCCAAGGTGGTCTGGGTGTCGAAAATCTGCTGCTCGATGCGCCCGCGAAAGATCGACGTTTCGCCGGCCAGATTGACCAGTTGCTCAAGGTCTTCGGCGGCCACCTTGACCATTTCCGGGCCCAGGCGCTCGGCATCGTTGTCGGCAGGCGCATTGACCGGCGCCGGCGCGGCCGCAGCCGCCGCCGGTTCCAGCACGTCCAGCTGACGCAGGTTGTCGATCAATGGCAGCGGGTCAGGCAGCGGCCGGCCGGCGCGCACGGCATCGAGCATGTCGGCCAGCAGGTCATGGCCGCGTTGCAGCAGGCCCATCAACAACGGGCCTGGTGGACGAATACCCGCCGCCACCGACTCATACAGCGACTCGACTTCATGGGCCAGGTCGCTGAGCGGCTTGATCTCCAGCATCCGCGCGCCGCCCTTGAGGGTGTGCAGGTCGCGCAGCAGGTTCTCGACCTCAAGGGTGTTGTGCGGGTCGGCCTGCCAGCGCGCCAGTGCAGCGCCTGCGCTGTCGAGAATATCGAAGCCTTCTTCAAGGAAGATTTCCAGCAGTTCAGGGTCGCGCTCGCTCGTCTCCGGGTCTTTGCCCGGCACGGCCGCCGGCCCATCGTTCCAGGCCACGCCCTGCCCCTGACGCAACGCTTCGATGGCGCCGATCAAAGGCGCAGGGTCGTCCAGCGGTTGCTGCTCGTGCAGTTGCTCAAGCAGTTGCGCTATCTGGTCGTGGCTGTCGAGCAGCAACCCGGCAAGCGCGGGCGAATAACTGTAGCGGCGGTCGATCAAGCCTTCATAAAGTGCTTCGAGCTCATGGCCCAGATCGCTGATCGCGCCGATGCCGGCCAGGCGCGCGCCGCCCTTCAGGGTATGCAGATCGCGTTGCAGTGCCGAAAGCGGCGTGGGGTTGTCCGGCTCGCTTAGCCAGCGGTGCAGCGCCTGGCCTGCGCTGTCGAGAATATCGGCGGCTTCTTCGAGGAAGATCGTGACGATTTCTTCGTCCAGCTCTGCTTCGTTATCGAATGCGGCTTCATCCAGCACAGCTTCGTCGGCCAGTTGGTCGATCACCGTGCCCAACTCCGACACGCGGCTGCCATCGCTGGCCACCAGGCCCGTGGCGTCCGGCGCCAGTGCCTGGTCGAGCAGCGCATACAGCGCCTGCACGCAGTCGGGACGTGGCGTGACGTCTTGCCCGGCAGCGATCTGGTCGAGCATGTCGACCAGGGCCTCATGGGCGCGCCCGGCCTCTGCAAAAAACCGTTCGCTGACGGCCAGGCTGCTTTCTTCAACCGAGCCGTACAGGTCAAGCAGCGCTTCGCACAGCTCATCGACCTGCGGCAGTTCGGCCAGGTGCGCGCCGTGGCCCAGGGTCGTCAGTTCATCGAGCAGCGCGGTGAGCTCCTGGCGCGCGCCGGGGTGTTGCCGCCAGCGCTGCAACAGGCCTTCGGCGTCGAGCACGATGTCCATGCCTTCATCGAGAAAGGTCGCGATCAGCTTGGGGTTGTGCTTGACCTGCACACCGTCGGGCGCGTCGTGCAAGGCGGCGGCCAGGCGCTGTTCAAGCAGCGAGCGGGCCGCTTCGATCAGTTGCGCAGCGCCCGGAATCGGCGCCAGCGGCTGGCTGTCGAGCTGCTCCAGACCTTGGTAAAACAGCGGCTCTGCGGCGCGCAACAGCTTGAGTTCCGGGGTTTCGATGGCGATCAGATTGGCCTTGAACTCGCGCACCAGTGAGTCCAGCGGGCTGGCAAGTTCAGCCATCGGCAACACACCGGCCATGTACGCGCTGCCTTTGAGGGTGTGCAGCGCGCGCAGCAAATCGTCGCCAATGGCCGAGGAGTCGCGGCGCGCGGCGCTGTCGAGAAAGCGGTCGATGGCATGCAAATGCCCCAAGGCTTCCTGACGAAAAATCTCCAGCAGTTGCGGGTCGAGCGCTTCGACCGGTTTGACCGCAGGCACGGCGCTGGCATCGAAACCCGCCAGGCGCTGTGCCTGCGCCGCCAGACGGTCGACATCGTCGCGCTGGCGCTGGGCGCCGGCGGCAAAGTCTTCGACCAGCGCCGGCAGCAAGGCCTGCACCTCGCCCAGCAACTGGCGCACGGCCTGATCGGCGGGCACGCTGCGTTCGAGCACCCGGTTAAGCAGGTTTTCCACCGACCAGGCCAGCTCGCTGAGCACCAGCGCGCGCACCATGCGGCCGCTGCCCTTGAGCGAGTGAAAGGCGCGGCGCACCTCGCGCAGCGCATTGAGGGTGGCCGCGCCCGGCGTGGCCAGGGCGATCAGCCAGCGCGGCAGCGACTGCTGCAAGGCGGCGAGTATTTCATCGGCCTCTTCGATAAACACCTGACGCAGCTCGTCGTCGACCGCCGCCTCTTCGGGCGGTGGCGGCAGCAGGCTGGCCGGCATGTCGCGGCCTGGCGGATTGATCGTCGCCAGCGGGCTGGCCAGTACCTGGGCGATGGTGCGGGTCGGCGGCTCACCGACGGCCAGCGGATCCTGGCGCGTGGTCTCGACCGGCGACGCTTCAGGCACAGCCGCCTCAGGCATATCGGCCGCCGGTGCATAACCGAGCCGGGCGAGGCTGGCCTGGGCCATGTCGAGAATCTGCTCGCCCGGCGCCTCGTGGTCCTCGCTCATGCGTTCGAGGTAATACTCGACAGCGGTCAGGGCCTCGGCCAGGCCATCGAGGGAAGCCTCGTCGGGACGGGTGTCGGTGCTTAACAGGCGCTCGCGCAAATAGTCATTGCACGCCACCAGCAGGCTGGCGACCCGGCTCAGCGGAATCATTGCCAGGGCGCCGCGCACCTGCACCAGCAACTCGCACAGCGGCTCCAGGCGTTGCCGCGACCACTCGCCGTCCAGGCAGTCGATCAGCACGTCCTTGGCCTGTTGCAGCACCAGCCGTGCCTCGCGCACCACCAACTGGTGAATCTGGGTCAGGTCGGTGGTCGGCAGGCGGCTTTCTTCGCGGCGGGTCTCGCCAACGCTGCCGATCATGCCGGCCAGGGTCGACTCGACGTACAACAGCGCCCCGGCCACGTCCATCAGGGCGGCATCGTTGGGCTCGCGTTGCCCCTGCGCCATGCCCTGAACCACGCCGGTCTGGTCGATGATCACCTTGCGCGGCTGGCCGAAACCGAGCACCGCCAGGGTGTCGGCAATCTGCCGCAACGGTCCCAGCAAGGCATTGAGCTCACTGACATGCTGGCGGTCGCCGCGCACGAACACATCGAGCCGCTCCTTGGCGCGTACCAGGCCTGCGCACACCGCCAGAATCACCGAGCGCATCGCATCGCGATCGGGACCGGCCATGTGCGCACGTTCCTGGTCGACCACTTCGCTGCCCGGCAAGGCATCGTCGAGCACATAGTCGTCGCGCAGAGCGAGCATTCTGGGCGCCCGGCTGTCGGACTTGGCGATATAAAACAGCAGGCTTTTGAGCAGTTCTTCAGGTGCGGGCTGGTTGATGCCTTGAATGCCCTGCGCGATCAGGCGCTTGAGTTCACGGTCGGCGTCGCGCAACAGGCTGCGCAAGGCCGGGCTGTTGGTGAAGCTGCCGGCCGGCATGCTGTCGACCAGCGCCGAAGCAATGCGCCACAAGGCGCCCAGTGGCGCATCGCTGCACAGGTGCTCAAGGTCACTGAACACGCTCGCCAGGTGTTGCAGGTTTTCTGGCACATCCTGCTCGCGCATCAGCCCGGCCAGCGCGCTTTGCAGGCCTTGGCGCCAATGGCGCAGAAGCTCGGGCAATTCGGGGCTGTCGCGCAGCTGCAAGGTCTGTTCATCGAGCGGCTCGATGTCGTAGAACTGCGGGGCAAACAGGCTGGTTTCCGACAACAGGCTTTCGCCACGGGCGCTGCGCAGGTCGTTGAGCAACGGCAGGATGACCAGCGGCAGATCGCGGCGCGCCGCATGCGTGCGCTCCAGATACACCGGCAACTGGGTCATGGCCTGATTGAGCAGGTGTACGGTTTCCGACTGGCTGCCCACCCGGCCTTCACGCAGCGCCATGCCCAGGTGCTCGATTTCTTCGGCCAGCAGGGCTGCGCCGTAGAACTCGATCATCTGCAGGCTGCCCTGCACCTGATGCACGCCATGGATGTATTCATCCAGCGCGGCCTGGTTGCCGGACGCGGCCACGAACACTTCAAGCGCCTGACGGGCCTGGCTGAGGGTTTCGGCGATCTCGCCCTTGACCCATTCCAGGGCGACGTAATCGTGACGATCAGGCATGGCGCTGAATGCTCTGGGAAACGTGCGTGGTCATCGTTGAGGCCTCAAACGTGATCACTGGAAGGCGGCAGGGTAAAGCCGGACACCGAACGGCGCATCTCGCTGGCCATCTTCGCCAGGTTGCCGATGCTCTCGGCCGTCACCGAGGTGCCCGAGGTGGTCTGCGAGGTGATCTGCTGGATCACGGTCATGGTCTGCGCGATCTGCCCGGCCGACACCGCCTGTTGCTGGGCGGCGACCGTGATGCTTTCGATCAGCTCGGCCAGCACCCGCGAGACGCCTTCGATTTCTTCCAGCGCCACCCCGGCATCTTGCGCCAGGCGCGCGCCGCGCACCACTTCGCTGGTCGTCTGCTCCATCGAGATGACCGCTTCGTTGGTGTCGTTCTGGATGGCCCGCACCAGGGTTTCGATCTGCTTGGTGGCCGACGACGAACGCTCGGCCAGACGCTGCACCTCATCGGCCACCACGGCAAAGCCGCGCCCGGCATCGCCGGCCATGGACGCCTGGATCGCCGCGTTGAGGGCCAGGATATTGGTCTGGTCAGAGATATCATCGATCAGGCTGACAATGTCGCCGATTTCCTGCGAAGACTCGCCCAGGCGCTTGATGCGCTTGGAGGTGTCCTGGATCTGCTCGCGGATGTTGTCCATGCCGTCGATGGTGTTGTGCACCACCTCATTGCCTTTATTGGCAATGGCCACCGAACGGGCGGCCACGGCCGAGGACTCCGTGGCGTTGGTCGACACCTGATCGATGGACTGCGCCATGTCGTTGATCGCCGTGGACGCCGCGCTGATCTGCAACGCCTGATGCTCGGAGGCGCGTGCCAGTTGCGTGGCCGTGGCCTGGGTATCCTGCACGGCGGCGGCGACTTGTTCGGCGGTGATATTGATGGTCGCCACCAGCTCACGCAGCTGATCGATGGAATAGTTGATCGAGTCGGCAATCGCGCCGGTGAAGTCTTCGGTCACCGAAGCCGCCACGGTCAGGTCGCCATCGGCCAGTTCTTCGATCTCATCGAGCAGGCGCATGATCGCCGCCTGGTTGCGCTCGCTCTTTTGCGCCGTCTCGTGCAACTGGCGATTGGTTTCACGCACCATCACCAGGCCGATCAGAATGATCGACATCAGCGCCAGCAGGCCGATGACATAACCGCCCACCGAGTTCACGGTACGCCGGCTGGCCAGGTGCTCCAGGCTGCCGGCCAGGGTCGAGGCCTGGTCCAGCAGGGTCTGCGAGGTGGTGAAGATTTTTCCCGAGGCTTCGCGCACCTGGAACAGTTCAGGCGAGGTTTCGAGAATTTCGTCCACAGAGCCCGAGACGAATTCGAACAGTTCGGCAATCTCCTTCAGGCGTGCCCGGGCATCGCGGTCTTCGACCTGGCTGATCATCATCCCCGCATTGCCTTCGAGCATGCCGTTGAGCACCCGGCCGAACTGGCTGGCGTCACGCCCGAAGGCATCGGCGGCGGGCACGGCCGATTCGTCGCCGGCCAGCACCGTGTTGACCGAGCCGAGAATGCGCTCGCCCAACAGCGCCTGGCGCTGGGCAAGCACCACCTGGCTGGCCGGGGCGTGGTTTTGCAGGAGGATTTCGACGACCTTTTCGTATTCGGTCTGTAGCTGCGGAATAGTTTCGGCCAGGGTAGCGGCCACCTGATGCAGCGAGAGCACGGTCTGTTCGTTGGCCAGGATCACATCGGTGCTTTTGCGCAGCGCTTCCCAATCGTTCTGCACCGCGCGCAGCTCATCGCGCACCCCGGACGGCGCAGCCGGCAGGCCGGTGGCCGCGTCGCCTTTTTTCAGGTAACCCCAGCGCAGGTCGAAATCGTTGCGCGCATCCGCCAGCAACCTGAACGCCTGCGCCTTGCCGCCGGCGGCCTCGGTGGCGTTCTTGGCGATGCGCTGCGACAACACGCGCAGCTCGCCGGCATGGCCGATGTACTGCTTCTCGTAGTTGGACTGGGTGTTGAGGTAAGCAAAGTTGGCGAACAGCAAAATAATGAACACGATCAGCGCGATAAACAGCGTGATGATCTGCGCCCGGCTGCGCGCGCCTTCCTGCAACGTGCCTGTATCAATCATTAATCAGGCCCCCGCCTGGCGAACAGCAATTCAAAGCGAGACATCCATGAAGCCGTCGGACTGTGCCAGCGCCCGGGTGCTGAACACCCGCCAGGGCTGCTCGCGGACAAACTGGCCGCGCACAAAGGGCGTCATGTTCGGTGTCAGCGAGGCATCGGTGCCGGGCACCAGGCTCAGCGGATCAAAATGCTGCATGCCCAGGACTTCATCGACCAGCAGCCCTGCGAACACTTCAGGCTGCTCGACCACCAGCACCTGGCGTTGCTTGCGCAGCAGCGAGCGTTCATGACCGAAATAGCCGCACAGGTCGATGACCGGCAACAGCCGCCCACGCAGGTTGGCCACGCCCAGCACCCAGGATTTGACCCCAGGCATCGGCGTGTAGCGTGGTTCGTTGAGAATCTCGGCGATCTCGCCCATCGGCGTGACGAACAGGTGCTCGCCCAGGCGAAAGCCGATCCCGCTCCAGTCCTGCTCGCGGGTGGGCTGCGCCGGCAGGCCCGAGGCCAGCGACCGGCAGCGCTGATCAATGGCAAACAACAGCTCGAACGCGGTGCGCGAGCCACTCAGGGACGGTTGCATCGACATGATGGCTCTCAGCCGGCCAGCACCGAATTCAGGATCCTGATCAGCGTGTCTTCGTCCACCGGCTTGGTCAGGTAGTCGCGGGCGCCCTGGCGCTTGGCCCAGACCTGGTCGGTTTCCTGATCCTTGGTGGTCACCACGATCACCGGAATGTGGTTGGTGTCGGCGTCCTTGGTCAGCTGGCGCGTGGCCTGGAAGCCGTTGAGCCCCGGCATGACGATGTCCATCAGCACCGCATCCGGCTTTTCCTGGCGCGCCAGGGCGACGCCATCGGCACCGTTCTCGGCCTTGAGCACCTGATGGCCGTGCTTTTCGAGGATGCTGGTGAGTTTGTACATTTCAGTCGGCGAATCATCGACGATCAATATTCGAGCCATGGTATTCCCCAAAAGATAGCGGGCCTGCCGCACATGCCGCAGGCCTCACGATTCACGTTGTTCTACGGCAACGAACCCCGGCACATGGGCCTTGATGGCGTTGAGCAGTTCTTCCTGACTGAAAGGCTTGGTCAAAAACTGATCGGAGCCGACGATTCGCCCCTTGGCCTTGTCGAACAGGCCGTCCTTGGACGACAGCATGATCACCGGCGTGGACTTGAAAGCCCGGTTGTTCTTGATCAACGCGCAGGTCTGATAGCCGTCCAGGCGCGGCATCATGATGTCGACGAAGATAATGCGCGGGTGATGGTCGACGATCTTGGCCAGCGCCTCGAAACCGTCAATCGCGGTGATGACTTCACAGCCGGCGCTTTTCAGGATGGTTTCGGCAGTACGGCGAATGGTCCGCGAATCATCGATGACCATGACCTTCAATGCTGTGGCGTGCTGTT
The DNA here is from genome assembly GCF_055284095.1 of Pseudomonas sp. HP_08. Classification (NCBI taxonomy): domain Bacteria; kingdom Pseudomonadati; phylum Pseudomonadota; class Gammaproteobacteria; order Pseudomonadales; family Pseudomonadaceae; genus Pseudomonas; species Pseudomonas sp. HP_08. Next base: position 151,459 of record NZ_JBTOQC010000011.1, read on the forward strand.
GCATGTGGGCTGTTCCGTCGCCGCGAGCCGGCTCTTACAGGCCGCAGCCAGACAGGCTACGGATGCCGTGACTTTTTAGCACACTCTCCAGATGCAATCCATAAACCGCGCGGGCACCGGGCTCTTGACCGCAAGGCACGACGCAAGCCACCCTGACGGCTATTTCGGCCAACGGCCACAACGAATAGAGGATATTGCCGATGAGTGTTCGCCTAGGGATTGTCATGGACCCGATCGAGCGCATCTCCTATAAGAAGGACAGCTCGCTGGCCATGCTCCTGGCTGCACAGGAACGCGGCTGGTCGCTGTTCTATATGGAGCAGCAGGATCTTTACCTGAACGCCGGCAAGGCCCGCGCCCGCATGAAGCCGCTGACGGTGTTCGCCGACCCGGCCAAATGGTTCGAACTGGGTGATGAAGCCGACACCGGCCTAGCCGAGCTGGACGTGATCCTGATGCGCAAGGACCCGCCCTTCGACATGGAATTCGTCTACTCCACTTACCTGCTGGAGCAGGCCGAGCGCGACGGCGTACTGGTCGTCAACAAGCCGCAGAGCCTGCGCGACTGCAATGAAAAGCTGTTCGCCACGCAATTTCCGCAGTGCACGCCACCAACCCTGGTCAGCCGTCGCCCGGACATCCTGCGCGCCTTCACCGAAGAACAGGGCGATACCATCCTCAAACCGCTGGACGGCATGGGCGGCACCTCGATCTTCCGCCACCGCGCCGGCGATCCGAACCTGTCGGTGATTCTCGAAACCCTGACCGCAAACGGCACCCAGCAGATCATGGCGCAGGGCTACCTGCCCGCCATCAAGGACGGCGACAAGCGCATTCTGGTGATCGACGGCGAGCCTGTGGATTACTGCCTGGCGCGCATCCCGGCCGCCGGCGAAACCCGTGGCAACCTGGCCGCCGGCGGACGCGGCGAAGCCCGCCCGCTGACCGAACGCGACCGCTGGATAGCCGCCCAGGTCGGGCCAACGCTGCGTGAAAAAGGCCTGCTGTTCGTCGGCCTGGACGTGATTGGCGAGCACCTGACGGAAATCAACGTCACCAGCCCGACCTGTATCCGCGAGATCGACAATGCGTTCGGCACCAAGATTGGCAGCCTGTTGATGGACGCGATCGAGAAGAAGCTCAACGCGCGTTAAGTGCGCGAGCTGCGAGCTGCAAGCTGCAAGCTGCAAGCTGCAAGCGAGGCTTTCGGCTTTTTCTTGCCGCTTGCAGCTTATGACTTGTAGCTTGTGCGTTATCATGCGCCACCCTGCAAACGCTGACCTACAGGCTCCAAAGATGCCGTACCGCCCATGACAGCAATGGCCCACAACCCCCTTCTGATCGAACACCCGCGTGGCGGTGTGCGTTCGCGCGACCGTCTGGGCTTTACCCTGTTGATCGCAGCGCTGGTGCACCTGGCGCTGATCCTCGGGGTGGGCTTTACCTATGTGAAGCCCGAGCAGATTTCCCGCACCCTGGAAATTACCCTGGCAACCTTCAAGAGCGAGAAAAAGCCCGAGCAGGCTGACTTTCTGGCACAGGACAACCAGCAGGGCAGCGGTACCCTGGACAAGGCTGCAACGCTCAAGACCACCGAGCTGGCGCCTTTTCAGGACACCGAGATCAACAAGGTGACGCCACCGCCGGCCAACAAGGCAGTCCAGAAGCAGGAAGCCCCCAAGACCGCCGTGGCCACCGTGGCGCCCGCCAGGGAAAAGACCGTGACCCGCCGCGAAGAGGTCAAGCCGGACCCCAAGCCACGGGAAACGCCGACATTCGACAGCGCGCAACTGAGCAATGAGATTGCCAGCCTGGAAGCCGAGCTGTCTGACGAACAGCAGCGTTATGCCAAGCGGCCGAAGATTCACCGCCTCAATGCCGCCTCGACCATGCGCGACAAGGGCGCCTGGTACAAGGACGACTGGCGCAAGAAGGTCGAGCGGGTCGGCAACCTCAATTACCCTGAAGAAGCACGCCGCCAGCAGATCTACGGCAGCCTGCGCCTGCTGGTGTCGATCAACCGCGACGGCTCGCTGTATGAAGTGCTGGTCCTTGAGTCTTCCGGCCAGCCACTGCTGGACCAGGCCGCGCAGCGCATCGTGCGTCTGGCAGCGCCTTTTGCGCCGTTCAGCGGCGACCTGGCAGACATCGACCGCCTGGAAATCATCCGCACCTGGAAATTCGCCCGCGGTGACAAGCTTTCAAGTAACTGATCAGCCCGATAATGGCCGCGCCTGCAATAAGTGACAGTTGTCAGGTGCCTCCGGCGACGCCACACTAGGCGCCATGAAAAACGTCACTGCGAGTTACCTCAAACATCAATTCCTGATCGCCATGCCGCACATGCACGATCAGAACTTTGCGCAGACCCTGACCTACATCGTCGAGCATAACGCCGACGGTGCCATGGGGCTGGTCATCAACCGCCCGCAAGAATTGACCCTGGCCGATGTGCTGGAGCAGTTGCGCCCCGAAGAACTGCCGCCGGTGCGTTGCCAAATGATCAAGATTCATTCCGGCGGCCCGGTGCAGACCGATCGCGGCTTTGTGCTGCACCCCAACGGGCCGAAGTTTCAGGCCACCGTCGAGCTGGACGGTGTATCGCTGTCGACCTCGCAGGACGTGTTGTTCGCCATCGCCGACGGCACCGGCCCCGCGCACAGCCTGATCACTCTGGGTTATGCCGGCTGGGACGCCGGGCAACTGGACGCCGAAATGGCCGCCAATGCCTGGCTGACCTGCCCGTTCGATGCCGCCATCCTGTTCGAAACCGACAGCGCCCAGCGCCTCGATGCCGCGGCCGCCAGCCTGGGCATCAACCTGAGCCTGCTGTCGACCCAGGCAGGGCACGCTTGATGGCCTTGCGTCTGATTCTGGGCTTCGATTACGGCACCCGCTCGATCGGTGTGGCGGTCGGCCAGGCGATCACCGGCCAGGCCCGTGAACTGTGCACCCTCAAGGCGCAGAACGGTGTGCCCAACTGGGATCAGGTCCAGGCGCTGTTCAAGGAATGGCAGCCCGATGCAGTCGTGGTCGGCCTGCCGCTGAACATGGACGGGACGCCCAGCGACATGAGCGCGCGCGCCGAGAAGTTCTCGCGCCAGATCAATGGCCGTTTCAACATCCCCGCCTACACCCATGACGAACGCCTGACCACCTTCGAGGCCAAGGGCGAGCGCATGGCGCGCGGAGGCCAGCGTGGCAGTTACCGTGACAACCCGGTGGATGCGATTGCCGCCGCCTTGCTGCTGCAAGGCTGGCTGGATGCCAACCCTGAGTTGCTCGATGCGTGACCTTTTGCCGCCGCAAAGCTTCGAATCCCACGTTTGCGCTTGAGCGCGTCCGCTATCGGGCGCGTTGCAAGCTTCTGAAGGAGCCAGCATGAGTTTGCCCAACCCCGTCGATCTGATCCGCCAGATGGCCACCGACCTGAACACGCACCTGAATAACCGTGGCATCAGCGAACCGCGCTTCATCGGCATTCGTACCGGCGGCGTGTGGGTCGCTCAGGCGCTGCTGCAGGCCCTGGAGCATCCAGGCCCGCTGGGCATGCTGGACGTGTCGTTTTACCGCGACGACTTCAGCCAGAACGGCCTGCACCCGCAGGTTCGGCCTTCGGAGCTGCCATTCGAAATCGAAGGCCAGCACCTGGTGCTGATCGACGACGTACTGATGAGCGGCCGCACCGTGCGCGCGGCCCTCAACGAGCTGTTCGATTACGGCCGCCCGGCCAGCGTGACCCTGGTCTGCCTGCTGGACCTGAACGCCGGCGAGCTGCCGATCCGTCCCGATGTGGTCGGCGCGACCCTGGCCCTGGCGCCTCACGAGCGAGTCAAGCTGAGCGGTCCTGCACCGCTGGCCCTCGATATCCAGGACCTTTCCACTGCCTCAGCCTTTTAAGAGTCCATTGCGATGACGCCTCTCGACGCCAAGCGACCGCTGCAGCTCAACCATCAGGGCCAGCTGCGCCATTTTCTGTCTTTGGACGGCCTGCCCCGCGAGCTGCTCACAGAAATCCTCGACACCGCCGACTCGTTTCTCGAAGTCGGTGCCCGGGCGGTGAAAAAAGTCCCGCTGCTGCGCGGCAAGACCGTCTGCAACGTGTTCTTCGAGAACTCGACGCGCACCCGCACTACTTTCGAGCTGGCCGCCCAGCGGCTGTCGGCAGACGTCATCACCCTGAACGTGTCGACCTCCTCGACCAGCAAGGGCGAAACCCTGTTCGACACCCTGCGCAACCTTGAAGCCATGGCCGCCGACATGTTCGTGGTCCGCCATGCCGACTCCGGTGCCGCGCACTTCATCGCCGAACATGTGTGTCCCGAGGTGGCGATCATCAACGGCGGCGACGGCCGCCACGCGCACCCGACCCAGGGCATGCTCGACATGCTGACCATCCGCCGCCACAAAGGCAGCTTCGAGAACCTCTCAGTGGCCATCGTCGGCGATATCCTGCATTCGCGGGTGGCGCGCTCGAACATGCTGGCGCTCAAGGCGCTGGGCTGCCCGGACATTCGCGTCATCGGTCCCAAGACCCTGATGCCGGTGGGCATCGAGCAATACGGCGTGAAGGTCTACACCGACCTGAACGAAGGCCTGAAGGATGTCGACGTGGTGATCATGCTGCGCCTGCAACGCGAACGCATGCAGGGCGGCCTGTTGCCCAGCGAAGGCGAGTTCTACCGCCTGTTCGGCCTGACCACTGCACGCCTGGCGGGCGCCAGGCCGGATGCCATTGTCATGCACCCGGGCCCGATCAACCGCGGGGTCGAGATCGAATCGGCGGTGGCCGACGGTCCGCATTCGGTGATTCTCAATCAGGTGACCTACGGCATCGCCGTGCGCATGGCCGTGTTGTCCATGGCCATGAGCGGTCAGACCGCACAACGTCAATTCGAGCAGGAGAACGCCCAGTGAAGCTCAGCATCCTCGGCGCTCGCGTCATCGACCCGGTCAGCGGGCTGGATAAAGTCACGGACCTGCACATAGAAGCAGGCAAGATCCTCGCCATTGGCGCCGCACCCGCAGGCTTTGAGCCGGCACACAGCATTGATGCCGCAGGGCTGGTTGCAGCGCCCGGGCTGGTGGACCTCAATGTCTCGCTGCGCGAACCCGGCTACAGCCGCAAGGGCACCATCGCCAGCGAAACCCGCGCGGCCACGGCCGGTGGCGTGACCAGCCTGTGCTGCCCGCCGCGCACCAAACCGGTACTCGACACTTCGGCGGTGGCCGAGCTGATTCTGGACCGCGCCCGTGAAGCCGGCTTCAGCAAGGTGTTTCCGATCGGCGCACTGAGCAAAGGCCTTGAAGGCGAGCAACTGGCCGAACTGGTTGCCCTGCGCGATGCCGGCTGTGTGGCGTTCGGCAACGGCCTGAAGACCTTCGCCAATACCCGCACCTTGTGCCGGGCGCTGGAATACGCGGCGACCTTCGACCTGACGGTGATTTTCAACTCGCAGGATCACGACCTGGCCGCCGGTGGCCTGGCCCACGAAGGCCCGACCGCCAGCTTCCTGGGCCTGGTCGGCATTCCGGAAACCGCCGAAACCGTGGCCCTGGCCCGCGACCTGCTGCTGGTCGAACAAAGCGGCGTGCGTGCGCACTTCAGCCAGCTGACCAGCGCCCGTGGTGCGGCAATGATCGCCGATGCCCAGGCACGCGGCCTGCCGGTCACCGCCGATGTGGCGCTGTATCAGCTGATTCTGACCGACGAGGCGCTGATCGACTTCTCCAGCCTTTACCACGTGCAGCCGCCGCTGCGCACCCGCGCCGACCGTGACGGCCTGCGCGCGGCAGTCAAGTCGGGGGTGATCCAGGCCATTTCCAGCCATCACCAGCCGCATGAGCGCGATGCCAAGCTGGCGCCATTTGGCGCGACAGAGCCGGGCATCAGCAGCGTGGAATTGCTGCTGCCGCTGGCCATGACCCTGGTCGAAGACGGCCTGCTCGACCTGCCGACACTGATCGCCCGCCTGAGCACCGGCCCCGCCGCTGCACTGCGCCTGCCGGCCGGCCAGTTGCAGGCAGGCCTGGCAGCGGACCTGGTGCTGTTCGACCCGACCGCCAGCACGCTGGCCGGCCAGGCCTGGCTGTCGAAGGGCGAAAACTGCCCGTTCCTTGGCCACTGCCTGCCGGGTGCGGTGCGCTACACGCTGGTCGATGGCCGAATCAGCTACAGCGCGTGATTGCAGGGTTCTTCGCGGCTAATGCCGCGAAGAGCCCGCCTTAACGCCGCAACTGGGCATTCTTGATCGAGATCTGGTTGTTCATCGTCCAGAAGTCATACAGCACGCCGATCAGAAACAGCCCGCCGGTAAACAGGTAGATGATCCCGGTGATCCATTTGCCCTGGTACAGGCGGTGTACGCCGAAGACGCCCAGAAACGTCAGCAGAATCCACGCCAGGCTGTAGTCGGTGGGACCTGGGGTAAACCGCAGGTCGGCTTCGCGGTCCATCGACGGGATCAGGAACAGGTCGATCAGCCAGCCGATGCCAAACAACCCCAACGTAAAGAACCAGATGGTGCCGGTGACCGGCTTGCCATAGTAGAAACGGTGCGCGCCCAAAAAGCCGAAAATCCACAGCAGATAACCCAGGACCTTGCTGTGCGTATTGGGTTGATAGGTGTTCATGAGCTACCTCGTCGCATTGATAGAGAAAAATGGATGTAAATTTTGTGACTTTTTATCGGTCTTCCGACGTATGGCTAAATCCTTTCACCTTTGGTGCAAGGCCTTGTAACACAAGGGATTGCTACACAATACAAGACAATCCGTCGCAATAATTGCAACGATTGAGGGCAAATAGTGTCCTGGGGTGGGGTCGGCTTTGTGCGCAAGCTGTTATAGAGTTGCGCGCTGATCTTTAAGAGCCTTGCCGAATGCGTCCTTTTTTCAAGACATGGCTGACTGTTTGTCTCCTTATGCCATTGGCCGCCCACGCCACCAATCGTGAGCAAAATCTGCCCGCAGGCTTCTCTGGCTATACCGCCAAGAGCCATGCCTCGGCATCGCGCGAAACCTCGCGCACCGAATCCCGTTCCGAGACCGTCAGCGCGCCGCACAGCCGCAAGACTGCCCCTGCTCAGAGCCCGGTGATCGCCAACAATTCCCGAAAGTCCGTTGTGGCGCCCGCAGCTGCCGGCACCAACAAGCAGGGCAGCGCGGTGGTCAAGCGCGCGCTGGAAGCGGTTGGCACGCCGTACCGCTGGGGCGGCAACACGCCGGGCAAGGGCCTTGATTGCAGCGGCCTGGTCAAATACGCCTTCACCGACGTGACCAATGTCGACCTGCCGCGCAGCTCCAAGGACATGGCCGAAGGTCATGGCCAGGCCGTGGACCGCAAGGACCTCAAGCCAGGCGACCTGTTGTTCTTCAACATCAAGAGCCGGCGCATCAACCACGTCGCCATCTACCTGGGCAACGACCGTTTCGTCCACGCGCCCCGCCGTGGCAAGGCCGTGACCGTCGATTCGTTGAAAAAACCGTACTGGAACAAGAGCTACAAAGTGGCCAAGCGCGTGCTTAAACAGAAACCTGCGCTGAACATCGCCAAGAACTGATATCCCTCACGGATGATGTGAACCCTGTAGGAGCGCGCTTGCCCGCGACCGAGTGCGTAGCGCTCGCAAAATCTCGGAAACGCTGAAAACTTACGACTGCTAACGCAGCCGGTCGCGGTGGTCCGGCATTCCGGCAAGCGCGCTCCTACAACGCGTCATATTCGTGTCTCTAGAAATTGTCCGGCAGCTTGGCTTTTTCGCGGGCACTTTCGCGGCTGATGATGCCGCGCTTGAGCAGGTCGGCCAGGCACATGTCCAGCGTCTGCATGCCCAGCGCACCACCGGTCTGGATCGACGAGTACATCTGCGCCACCTTGTCTTCGCGGATCAGGTTACGGATCGCCGGTGTGCCCATCATGATTTCATGCGCCGCCACCCGGCCACCACCGACCTTCTTCAGCAGCGCCTGCGAGATCACTGCATGCAGCGATTCGGAGAGCATCGAGCGGATCATGGCTTTTTCGGCCGCCGGGAACACGTCGACCACCCGGTCGATGGTCTTGGCCGCCGAAGTGGTGTGCAGCGTGCCGAACACCAGGTGACCGGTTTCAGCGGCAGTCAGTGCCAGGCGAATGGTTTCCAGGTCGCGCATCTCACCCACCAGAATCACGTCCGGGTCTTCACGCAGGGCTGAGCGCAGCGCCTCGGAAAAGCTCAGGGTGTCGCGGTGTACTTCGCGCTGGTTGACCAGGCACTTCTTGGACTCGTGGACGAATTCGATCGGGTCCTCGATGGTCAGGATGTGGTGATGCTTGTTGCTGTTGAGGTAATCGACCATCGCCGCCAGCGTCGTCGACTTGCCCGAACCGGTGGGTCCGGTGACCAGCACCAGCCCGCGCGGCACATCGGTAATACGGCGAAACACTTCGCCCATCCCCAGGTCTTCCATGCTCAGGATCTTCGACGGAATGGTCCGGAACACCGCGCCCGCGCCTCGATTCTGGTTAAAGGCGTTGACCCGAAAACGCGCCACCCCAGGCACCTCGAACGAGAAGTCCGTCTCCAGACGCTCCTCGAAGTCCTGGCGCTGCTTGTCATTCATGATGTCGTAGATCAGCGCCTTGACCTGCTTGGCGTCCAGCGCCGGCAGGTTGATGCGCCTGACGTCGCCATCGACGCGGATCATCGGCGGCAGCCCGGCGGAGAGGTGCAAGTCGGAAGCGCCTTGTTTGGCACTGAAGGCCAGCAGCTCGGTAATATCCATACAGCTCCTCAATCACATAGAATGCCGCAGACCTCAGACCTGCTGGCACGAATCAATGTCCACGATAGCAGCGAATATATCAACGCTCGAACAACGAATCCGTGACGCCGCCCAGGCGGCAAAGCGAGAGCCTGCCAGCATCGGCCTGCTGGCGGTGAGCAAGACCAAGCCTGCCGAGGATCTGCGCGAGGCGCATGCCGCAGGCTTGCAACACTTTGGCGAGAACTACCTGCAAGAAGCGCTGGGCAAACAGCAGCAATTGGCAGACCTGCCCTTGTACTGGCATTTCATCGGCCCCATTCAGTCGAACAAGACCCGTGCCATCGCCGAGCACTTCGACTGGGTGCATTCCGTGGACCGCCTGAAAATCGCCCAACGCCTGTCCGAGCAACGCCCCGAGCACCTGGCGCCGCTGAATATCTGCATTCAGCTCAATGTCAGTGGCGAGGCCAGCAAGTCGGGTTGCACGGCAGAAGATTTGCCCGCACTGGCCGAGGCCATTGCCGGCCTGCCGCGCCTGAAACTGCGTGGCCTGATGGCGATTCCCGAACCCACCGACGACCTCGCCGCGCAACGCGCCGCCTTTGCCAGGGTTCGCGCCCTCCAGGCGCAGCTGCCGCAGGCGCTGGATACCCTTTCGATGGGCATGAGCCACGACCTGGAGGCCGCCATCGCAGAGGGCGCCACCTGGGTACGCATCGGCACAGCCCTGTTTGGCGCCCGTGACTATGGGCAGCCATAAACTTCTGACTCAAGGAAACCCGTCATGAGCAAGACCCGTATTGCCTTTATCGGCGCCGGCAACATGGCCGCCAGCCTGATCGGCGGCCTGCGCGCCCAAGGCGTTGATGCCGCCGACATCCGCGCCAGCGATCCGGGTGCCGACACCCGTGCGCGCATCGCTGCCGAACACGGCATCGTCGCCGTGGCCGACAACGCTGAAGCCATCGACGGCGCCGACGTGATCCTGCTGGCGGTCAAGCCACAGATGATGAAAGCCGTCTGCCAGGCCCTGAGTCCAAGCCTCAAGCCCGATCAACTGATCGTCTCGGTTGCCGCCGGCATCACTTGCGCCAGCCTCAACCAGTGGCTGGGCGAGCAGCAGCCGGTGGTGCGCTGCATGCCCAACACGCCGGCGCTGCTGCGCAAGGGCGTCAGCGGCCTGTACGCCACCGACAAGGTCACTGATGTTCAGCGTCAGCAGGCCGAGCAGTTGCTGTCGGCGGTCGGTATCGCGCTGTGGCTTGAACAAGAGCAGCAGCTCGATGCGGTGACCGCCGTCTCTGGCAGTGGCCCGGCGTATTTCTTCCTGTTGATCGAGGCGATGACCGCAGCCGGCGTGAAGCTTGGCCTGCCGCAGGACGTCGCCCGCCAGTTGACCGAACAGACCGCCCTTGGTGCTGCGCTGATGAGCACCGGCAGCGATGTCGATGCCGCCGAACTGCGCCGCCGCGTGACTTCGCCGGCCGGCACCACGGAAGCGGCCATCAAGGCGTTCCAGGCCGGTGGCTTCGAAGCCCTGGTCGAGACTGCCCTGACCGCCGCTGCCACACGTTCGGCCGAGCTTGCCGAGCAACTGGGTCAATAACATTTAAAGTCGCCCTCAAGGCGAGGGCCGGAGCTTATAGATGAGTGAGTTGAGCAACGCTGCAAGTTTTATCATCCAGACCCTCGGCAGCCTGTACCTGCTGATCGTCATGCTGCGCTTCGTGCTGCAACTGGTGCGGGCAGACTTCTACAACCAGATGAGCCAGTTCATCGTCAAGGCCACCCAGCCACTGCTGCGCCCGATGCGCCGGGTTATCCCGAGCCTGTTCGGCCTGGACATGTCCTCGCTGGTGCTTGGAGTCCTGGTGCAGATGCTGGTCATGGGCCTGATCCTGCTGTTGAAATTCGGCACGATTGACGTGTATCAGGTCGGTACCGGGGCGGCCTTGCTGTACCTGCTGGTCTGGTCGCTGATCGGCGTCATCATACTGCTGCTGAATATCTTCTTCTGGGCCCTGCTGATCAGCGTGATCCTGTCGTGGGTCGCGCCCGCCAGCCACAACCCGGCCGCGCAACTGGTCAACCAGATCTGCGAGCCGCTGCTGGCCCCGCTGCGCCGGCGCCTGCCTAACCTGGGCGGCCTGGACCTGTCACCGATTGCCGCGTTCATCGCCATCAAGGTGATCGAGATGACCCTGATCGTCTGGCTGATCAAGGTGACTGCGATGCCGGATGTGGTACGCCTGTTGATCTGATGCAACTGTTCAGGGGGCGACCCACCGGGCCGCTTCCTGTTCATATGTTGCCGCTGCCCCCTCGGGTCTTTAGACTTACGCCTCTTTAAAGCGAGAGCAGGGTCGATGCCCACGGTCTTTCCCCCCGATTGTGTTGGTCTGGTCACACCGCAGCTGGCGCATTTCAGCGAGCCACTGGCCCTGGCCTGTGGCCGTACGCTGCCAGCTTATGACCTGATCTACGAAACCTACGGCCAGTTGAATGCCCAGCGCAGCAACGCTGTATTGATCTGTCACGCCCTGTCGGGCCATCACCACGCCGCTGGCTACCACAGCACCGAAGAGCGCAAGCCCGGCTGGTGGGACAGTTGCATCGGCCCCGGCAAGCCCATCGACACTAACCGGTTCTTCGTCGTCAGCCTCAATAACCTGGGCGGCTGTAACGGCTCGACCGGACCGAGCAGCATCGACCCTGAAACCGGCGAGCCGTTTGGCGCCAACTTCCCGGTGGTGACCGTCGAAGACTGGGTACACAGCCAGGCGCGGCTGGCCGACCGGCTGGGCATCAGCCAATGGGCGGCGGTGGTCGGCGGCAGCCTGGGCGGCATGCAGGCGTTGCAGTGGACCATTACATTCCCGGACCGTGTGCGGCATTGCCTGGCTATCGCCTCGGCACCCAAGCTGTCGGCGCAGAACATCGCGTTCAACGAAGTGGCGCGCCAGGCCATTCTTACCGACCCGGAATTCCACGCCGGCGCCTTCCAGTCGCTGGGCGTGATTCCCAAGCGCGGCCTGATGCTGGCGCGCATGGTCGGCCACATCACCTATCTGTCCGACGACTCGATGGGTGAGAAATTCGGCCGTGGCCTGAAGAACGAAAAGCTCAACTACGACTTCCATAACGTCGAATTCCAGGTCGAGAGCTACCTGCGTTATCAGGGCGAAGAGTTCTCCGGGCGCTTCGATGCCAACACCTACCTGCTGATGACCAAGGCGCTGGACTACTTCGACCCGGCTGCCGCGTACGACGATGACCTGGCGAAAACCTTCGCTGCGGCCAGCGCGAAATTCTGCGTGATGTCCTTCACCACCGACTGGCGCTTCTCGCCGGCCCGCTCGCGAGAGCTGGTGGATGCGCTGATGGCGGCGCGCAAGGACGTCACCTACCTGGAAATCGAGGCGCCTCAGGGCCACGATGCCTTCCTGATCCCGAACCCGCGCTATGTGCAGGCTTTCGGCAACTACATGAATCGTATTGCGCTGTGAGGACCTCATGAGAGCCGATCTGGAGATCATCCAGGAATGGATCCCCGCTGGCAGCCGCGTGCTCGACCTGGGCTGCGGCGACGGCGAGCTGCTGGCCTGGCTGCGCGACCACAAGCAAGTCACCGGCTACGGGCTGGAAAAAGACCCCGACAACATTGCCCAGTGCGTGGTCAAGGGCGTCAACGTCATCGAGCAGGACCTGGACAAGGGCCTGGGCAACTTTGCCAGCAACAGCTTCGATGTGGTGGTCATGACCCAGGCCCTGCAGGCCGTGCATTACCCCGACCGGATTCTGGACGAGATGCTGCGCGTGGGCCGTCAGTGCATCATCACCTTTCCCAACTTCGGCCACTGGCGCTGCCGCTGGTACCTGGCCCGCAACGGCCGCATGCCGGTGTCGGACTTCATGCCCTACACCTGGTACAACACGCCGAACATCCACTTCTGCACCTTCAAGGACTTCGAGGCCCTGTGCCGCGAGCGTGAAGCGCGGGTGCTGGACCGCATGGCGGTCGATAACCAGCACCGTCACGGGTGGGCGAGCAAGCTGTGGCCTAACCTGTTGGGTGAGATCGGCATTTACCGGGTGCGCAGCCCGGGCCTGACCGAACACCGGATCGCGGTATGACGCCCTTCGCCCTCCAGGCCTTTTTCCGGACGTATAAATGAACATCACCCAACTGGTACTGGCCAGCCACAACGGCGGCAAACTCAAAGAACTGCAAGCCATGCTCGGCGGCCGGGTGCAGTTGCGCTCGATCGGCGAGTTCAGCGCGGTAGAGCCTGAAGAAACCGGCCTGTCGTTCGTGGAAAACGCGATCCTCAAGGCCCGCAATGCGGCGCGCCTTTCCGGTTTGCCGGCGCTGGCCGACGATTCGGGCCTGGCGGTGGATTTCCTCGGCGGCGCGCCGGGCATTTATTCGGCGCGTTATGCCGACGGCCAGGGCGATGCAGCCAATAACGCCAAGCTGCTCGACGCCCTCAAGGATGTCCCCGACGAGCAACGTACCGCGCAGTTCGTGTGTGTGCTGGCGCTGGTGCGTCATGCCGACGATCCGCTGCCGATCCTGTGCGAAGGCCTGTGGCACGGGCGCATTCTGCGTGCCGCCAGCGGCGAGCACGGCTTTGGCTACGACCCGCTGTTCTGGGTGCCGGAGCGCGATTGCTCCAGTGCCGAGCTGTCGCCACTGGAGAAAAACCAGCTCAGCCACCGCGCCCGCGCCATGGCCCTGTTGCGCCAGCGCCTGGACCTGCAATGACCGCTGATTCAGCCGCACAACCGCTGTATGCCGGCGCCGGTGGCTTTTCTTCGTTGACGCCCCGGCCCGCGTTGCCTGTTTTGCCGCCGCTGTCGTTGTACATCCATATTCCGTGGTGCGTGCGCAAATGCCCGTACTGCGACTTCAATTCGCACACCGCCAGCCCGATCCTGCCCGAGCAGGAATACGTCGACGCGCTGCTGGCCGACCTGGATCTGGACCTGCCGCACGTCTATGGCCGCGAACTGAAGTCGATCTTCTTCGGCGGCGGCACGCCCAGCCTGTTCAGCGCCGCGGCATTGGGCCGCTTGCTGGCCGGTGTCGAGCAGCGCATTCGCTTTGCCGCCGACATCGAGATCACGCTGGAAGCCAACCCTGGCACTTTCGAGCAAGAGAAATTCAGCGCCTATCGCGGGCTGGGCATCAACCGCCTGTCGATCGGCATCCAGAGCTTTCAGGAACAAAAGCTCAAGGCGCTGGGGCGCATTCATAACGGCAACGAAGCGATACGCGCCGCCGACATGGCCCGGGCGGCCGGTTTCGATAACTTCAACCTCGACCTGATGCACGGCCTGCCCGACCAGAGCCAGGACGAGGCGCTGGGCGATTTGCGCCAGGCCATCGCCTTGGCGCCAACGCACCTGTCCTGGTATCAGCTGACGCTGGAGCCGAACACGGTGTTCTGGAACCAGCCGCCGTTGCTGCCCGAAGACGACATCCTCTGGGATATCCAGGAAGCCGGTCAGCAATTGCTCGCCGACAGCGGTTATGCGCAGTACGAAGTGTCGGCCTACGCCCAATCCGGCAAGGCGGCGCGGCATAACCTCAATTACTGGAGTTTTGGTGATTTCATCGGCATCGGCGCCGGTGCCCACGGCAAGCTCAGCCATCCGGACGGGCGTATCGAGCGCACCTGGAAGACCCGACTGCCCAAGGATTACCTGAACCCGGCCAAGCCGTTTCAGGCCGGGTCCAAGGTGCTGGCCGCCGATGAATTGCCCTTTGAATTCCTGATGAACGCCCTGCGCCTGACAAATGGCGTGGACGCTGCATTATTTCGTGAAAGAACCGGTCTAAGCCTCGATTCACTGGCCAGCGGCCGCGAGCAGGCGCAAAAGCGCGGCTTGCTGCAGGCAGACCCGGAGCGCCTGGTCGCCACGCCGCAAGGTCAGTTGTTCCTCAATGACCTGCTGCAATACTTTCTGATCTAAGGACTTTGCATGGACTTCGTACTCGATCTGCTGGCCACCGTCTCGCGCTGGAGCCGCAGCAATCTTTCGGAAATCTCACTGGCGCTGGTGGGGTGTCTGCTGGTGCTGTTCGGATCGGATATCAAGGCCTGGGTCGAACAACGCGCCGGCAGCTTGTCCGGCGCGATGCGCGTGCCTTTACTGGCGCTGGCCTGCACCGTCGGCAGCGGCCTGGCGCTGATCTACGCCACGCCATGGGTGGTCAAGGGCCTGAGCCAGTTCAACAACTACAGCCTGGCGCCGGTATTGCTGGTGGTACTGGTGCTGATCGGCGTGATCGCCGATCGCAAATGACCCAATGAGTCAAGACTCGGGGCAAACCTGTGGGAGGCAGCTCTGCTGGCGATTGCTGCGTAATAGACCTGGATATGTGTCTGCCCCTACCGGCCCTATCGCGAGCAGAGCTCCCTCCCACAAAGACCGTGTTGCCTTGGCCGATCAGGCGATCTTTTCGAACTTCAAATCCCATACGCCATGGCCAAGACGTTCGCCGCGGCGTTCGAACTTGGTGATCGGGCGTTCTTCGGGGCGCGGCACGTACTGGTTGTCGGCGGCCAGGTTGCGGTAGCCCGGCGCCACGCTCATCACTTCAAGCATGTACTCGGCATACGGTTCCCAGTCGGTGGCCATGTGGAACACGCCGCCCGGCTTGAGCTTGCTGCGCACCAATTGGGCGAACTCGGGCTGCACGATGCGGCGCTTGTGGTGGCGGCTCTTGTGCCATGGGTCCGGGAAGAACAGCATCAGGCGGTCGAGGCTGTTGTCGGCGATGCAGCGGTTGAGCACTTCGATCGCGTCGCAGTCGTAGACCCGCAGGTTTGTCAGGCCTTCGGTCAAGGCACCATTGAGCAGCGCGCCGACACCCGGGGAATGCACCTCGACACCGATGAAGTCGTGCTCGGGCGCCGCAGCGGCCATTTCCAGCAGCGAGTGGCCCATGCCGAAGCCGATTTCCAGAGTGCGCGGCGCCGAGCGGCCGAACACCTGATCGAAGTCCACCGGCGCGTCGGTCAGTTGCAGACCGAACTGCGGCAGCCCCTGATCCAGACCGCGCTGCTGGCCTTCGGTCATGCGCCCTGCGCGCATCACAAAACTCTTGATGCGGCGGTGCGGACGGGCCTCGCCTTCTTGCTCTTCAGGCGAATCGGGTGAAACGTGCGAATCAGTCATCAACAGGCTCTTACTTGATCAGGCCATCCAGCGGCGAAGACGCGCTGGCGTAGAGTTTGCGGGGCATGCGGCCGGCCAGGTAAGCCAGGCGGCCGGCGATGACCGCGTGTTTCATGGCTTCGGCCATGAGCACAGGGTGTTGGGCGTGGGCGATGGCCGAGTTCATCAGCACCGCTTCGCAGCCCAGTTCCATGGCAATGGTGGCGTCGGAAGCGGTGCCGACACCGGCATCGACCAGCACCGGCACTTTGGTTTCTTCAAGGATAATCTGCAGGTTGTACGGATTGCAGATCCCCAGGCCGCTGCCGATCAGGCCGGCCAGCGGCATGATCGCGATGCAGCCGATTTCAGCCAGCTGACGCGCGACGATCGGGTCATCGCTGGTGTAGACCATGACATCAAAGCCGTCCTTGACCAGCACTTCGGCGGCCTTGAGGGTTTCGATGACGTTGGGGAACAGGGTCTTCTGGTCGGCCAGCACTTCGAGCTTGACCAGATTGCGGCCATCGAGCAGCTCGCGTGCCAGGCGGCAGGTGCGCACCGCTTCAGGCGCGTCGAAGCAGCCGGCGGTGTTGGGCAGAATGGTGTAGCGGTCCGGCGGCAGCACGTCGAGCAGGTTCGGCTCGCCAGGGTTCTGGCCCAGGTTGGTACGGCGCACGGCAACCGTGACGATCTCGGCACCCGATGCCTCGATGGCCAGACGGGTCTGTTCCATGTCGATGTACTTGCCGGTGCCGACCAGCAGGCGCGACTCAAAGGTACGGCCCGCCAGAACGAATGGCTTGTCGCTGCGAACATTGCTCATCGTGAATCCTCAGTAGAGTGCAGAGTGGGTCATCGGTAACCGCAAAGGGTTAGCCGCCGCCGATGGCATGAACGACCTCGACCTGATCGCCTTCGCGCAGGGAAGTGGTCTCATGCTGGCTTCGCGGCACGATATCCAGGTTCAATTCGACTGCGACGCGGCGCCCGACAAGGTCCAGGCGCGCCAGCAAGGCGGTGACGGTCTCGCCGTCGGGCAACTCAAAGGGTTCACCGTTCAACTGAATGTGCATGCGCAGCAGCAGCCATCATGGTTAGGGGGCCAGCATTCTAGCCCGCCCGGCCAGTCTGACCAACCCCGCACCGCGCCATTCGTCTCAGGCGACGCTGCCCAGCTTCCAGGCCATCACGCCAAGGATCGACCAGCCGAACAGAAAGCACAGGCCGCCGAACGGGGTAACGATGCCCAGCTTGCTGGTGCCGGTCAGCGTCAACAGGTACAAGCTGCCGGAGAACAGCACGATGCCGGCGACAAAGGCAAAACCGGCCCAGTTGACCAGCCGGCCCGGCATATGCGCCGCCAGCAAGGCCACCCCGAACAGCGCCAGAGCGTGGATCAACTGATAAAGCACGCCAGTCTGGAAGATCGCCAGGTACTCGGGGCTCAGCCGTCCTTTAAGGCTGTGAGCGGCAAAGGCGCCCAGGCCGACACCGGTAAATCCGAAAAAGGCCGCCAACATCAAAAAGCTACGAAGCATCGATAACTCCAGGCAAGATCGTGCATTTACACGCGGTCTGTATAATGGCCCGCTCAACGGGTTCGGCCAAGCGATGTCTATGCTGCGTATTCTTTTCCGACGTTTCGTCAAGGCGCTGCTGTGGTTCGCGGCGGGCAGCATCGTTGTGGTCCTGCTGTTGCGCTGGATTCCGCCACCGGGTACGGCGTTGATGGTCGAGCGCAAGATCGAGTCGTGGTTCAATGGCCAGCCCATCGACCTGCAACGCGACTGGCAACCCTGGGAGCAGATTGCCGCACCGCTCAAAGTCGCGGTGATTGCCGGTGAAGACCAGCGCTTTGCCGAACACTGGGGTTTCGATCTCGCCGCCATTCAGGCCGCCATCGTGCACAACGAGCGTGGCGGTTCGCTGCGCGGAGCCAGCACCCTGAGCCAGCAAGTGGCCAAGAACCTGTTTCTGTGGTCGGGACGCAGCTATCTGCGCAAGGGACTGGAAGCCTGGTTCACCGCCCTGATCGAGCTGCTGTGGTCCAAGCAACGCATTCTTGAGGTGTATCTCAACAGCGTGGAGTGGGATGAAGGCGTGTTTGGCGCCGAAGCCGCTGCCAGGCACCACTTCCGCACCTCGGCCGCCAACCTGTCGACCCAGCAGGCCAGTTACCTGGCCGCTGTGCTGCCCAACCCTCGGCAATGGAGCGCCAGCCGCCCCAGCAGCTACGTTTCACGCCGGGCCGGCTGGATTCGCCAGCAGATGCGTCAACTGGGTGGCGAGAGTTACCTGACCGGGCTCAACGACAGCCGCCAATGGTGAGGCCGCGCGCCTTATAGCCCGGCGCTTATAGCCCGACCCTCAGAGCCCAGAGATGGCGCCCGGTGCGAGCGGCTCGTCATCCTGCACGATGCCCGTGCGCAGCGGCGCGCCGAACTCGGGAATCTCGATCTCGAAGATATCCCCAGGCTGAGCCTTGATCGCGTCGGCAAATGACAGCGTCGCGGTGCCGAAAAAATGCACATGCACATCGCCCGGACGCAGGAACTGGCGGTATTTGAAATGGTGGTACTCAAGGTTTTCCAGGCTGTGGCACATGTTCTGCTCGCCGCTGAGAAATTCCTTCTGCCACAGTACTTCGCCATTGCGGTGAATGCGGCTGGTACCGACCAGATGCGTGGGTAACGCACCGATGCGCAACTCCGGGCCGTAGGCACAAAAGCGCAGCTTGGAATGCGCCAGGTACAGATAGCTGCGCCGCTCCAGCACATGGTCAGACAGCTCGTTGCCCAGCGCGTAGCCCAAGCGGTATGGCTTGCTGTCCGGACCGATCACGTACAGGCCAACCAGTTCGGGTTCTTCGCCGACGTCCTCGGCAAAGGTCGGCAACGGAAAGTCCGCGCCGGGACGCAGCACGATGCTGCCATCGCCTTTGTAGAACCACTCCGGCTGCGCGCCTACCTGCCCCGCGCCCGGCTTGCCGCCCTCCACGCCCCAGCGAAACATCCGCGCCGTGTCGGTCAGGGTCGCTTCGTCCTGGTCCTTTTTCTGGTGCATCTTGTCGCGGGTGTCGGCGCTGCCGAGGTGAGTCAGGCCAGTGCCGCTGACCAGGCAATGCGCCGGGTCTTCATGGTCCAGCGGTGGCAATACGTGGCCGCCTTCGAGCAACTCGCGATACTGCGGGCCAGGCTCACTGCCGCGCTTGAGCACTTCTTCCTGCAGGCCATGGCCTGCGCCAATGGCAGCCAGCGCCAGCTCGCGGGTGCTGGTCGTGGCAAGCACGGTGTGGACCTGGTCGCCTTCGACAAGGCCGACCTGGCGAACACCGGCAGAGGTCTGGAACTGAATCAATCGCATGGCTGTGGCCTTCTTGTTGTTGGAGATAAAGAGCAGGAGATGACCTGCACTTTACGAATCGCGCATGCGCCTGCCTAATGAGAGCCATTGATTAAGCAATAAGCGGCTCTTATCCCCCATGATCGCACCGCTCTCTTCATTGATTTCCCGCTTGCGCCTCAAGCAGCTGCGCCTGTTGATCGCGCTGGATGAACACGGCTCCCTGCACAAGGCCGCCGAGCAGGTATCGATCACCCAGCCGGGAGCCACACAGGCACTCAACGAAATCGAATCGGCATTCGGCACCCGGTTGTTCACCCGCACCAGCCAGGGCCTGGCGCCCAATGACCTGGGCCGCTGCGTGATTCGCTACGCACGACTTATCCACAGCGACATGGCGCACCTGCGCGAAGAAATGCTCGGCATCCTTCAGGGCCAGGGCGGGCGCATTGCCGTAGGCACGGTCATGGGCGCGGTGCCCATGCTGGTCGACAGCCTGGCACGGCTGCGCCAGACCCAGCCGGAACTGTCGGTGGAAATCGTCGAAGACACCAGCGCCCGGCTGCTCGGCCTGATCGATCAAGGCCGGCTGGACCTGGCCATCTGTCGCACCAGCGTCAGCCAGCGCCCCGAAGCCTACGACTGCCTGCCACTGGCCCCGGAAGCCCTACGGGTTGTGGCCAACACCCGACACCCGCTGACCGGCGTACACAACCTGACGCTGGCGGATCTTGAGGGGTACGGCTGGATTGTCTACCCGACCAACATGCCAATGCGGCTGGTGCTGGAACGCGAATTCAGCGAGGCCGGCCTGGAGTTTCCGCGCTTTGCGCTGGAGACTGCCTCGACCTTTACCACCCTGACGCTGTTGCAGCAGGACCCGCAGTTGGTGGCGGTGATGCCTCAGGCAGTGGCCGACAGCGCCTGCGGCATGGGCATTACGCCATTGGGACTGCCGTTGCTGTCACGCAGCGAACCGTTTTCGCTGGTCAGCCGGCATAACAGCCCGCTGTCGGCGCCGGCGCGGTTGTTGGTGGAGGCGTTGCAGGTGGGGGGTGATCTGCTTTAGCTGCGATGGACTCGTTTACACAGCAGTATCGCTCAACGCGTACACCACAACAGCAATGACCACCCCAGCCATACCCACATACATGCAGAGCAGACTGGCTACCGCCAAGCGTTTGAAGCTGACTGGCAATGCTTCAAGGTCAAAAACGTCGTGGCTCGCATCGCCTTTCTTGCTGTTTTTGAAAAGCACCGCCCTGCTGAGTTTGATGAACAGCATGCTGCGCCAATCGGATTCGTTCGACCCTATCGCCATTGCCTGGCTCAAGCGGGATAGAGGGCCGGGCCTGATCGCATCCAGCATGGTGTGCAAGCGATAGTGGACGGCGTAGACCGTCAAACCGTAAGTGATCAAGAGGGTAATGACTGAACCGATACAGAGCGCAATTTGAAGAGCTGCACTCATATCAAAGACCTGGCCTGCCTTGATAAAGCGCTCCCATTTCATCACTGGGAAAATAATCAAAGTGGCCAGCACACCGCCGTTAAAACATACTGAATTGATAACCGCAATTATTCGAAAACGATGTGGAAGACTGACTGAATCTTCGGCGTTCAGAACGCCAGAGCGGATATTGCTGCTTGAAAAGATCAAGGCATCCCCGATCTCGATGACTAACAGATTGCGGTACAGCGAACCTTGATAATCCAGCCCACGAGCATGACGAGAAGAAAAAAGAAGACTGTTTTTCAAAGACTCCAGAATGGCACCCAAGCAAAATCGACGAATAGAAATGGTCAAGATGACACTTGTCATAACCATGACGAAGGGCACGCCATAGAAGGCAACTTTTCCCCAGGAAAACCAGAACGTGTAATCGATCATGGCCACTGGGTCTCGTATAAAAGTTCACCCACTCCCTCGCCCACCCAGCTTCCAGACATCGTCCCCAGCAGCGCTGCCCCGCCTACGACAGCAACGGCACAAACAACACTGCCGATGCCTGCGGTAGGGACGCCTATTGCAAGACAAACCGGCGCTGCCACCTTTGCTCCCACAGCCCCTCCTGCGAATCCAGCGCTGCTTGATCCTAAAAACTTTCCACCCTCAACAAACTTGACCTTTCTACATGCTTCCTCGTTACCGGCCTGACAAACCTTTTGAATAGCCAGCAGCCCGGATACACCACCAATACCTATACCGATAAAACCGCCTGTTTTCATCCAGGAAGTGGCGCGGCTGATTGCTTTTACGTGTGAGGCATAACCGGGAATACCTCCCGGAGCACCCGCTTTACTCCAGTGATGCACAAGGCTACGGCTGGAAATACCCAATGCATTTTTCAACTTTCCTTGATCATTGAAGGTCGTCAGGCCTCGTACGCGTTTGGAGTTCAACAGTTGCGCATCAAGCTCCTTGAGCAACTGCTGGCGTTTGGCAAAAAATTCTGGAGACCTGAGATGGCCGTGTTGCCGGAAACTGTCCTGATGGTGCGTCTCGATTTTTTTCAGGATATCGCCCAACTTAGCCAAGTGTCCCTCCATCACCGCCGCACTCACCCCCAGCCACGTAGAGGTCTCTCCGGTAAAAGCCGCAATCTCACCCGCATGGCGCATCATGAAATCCGCTTCTTCCACACTCAACGGCGCCAGCGCGGCCTTGACCTCGTGGGCAGCCGCTACGAGCTGCGATTGCGCATAGGTGCACGACTGATTATTGGGGTCGCTGAGCACGATCAGCGTGCCGGCCTTTACCGTGCCGTTCAGGCCGGGGTTCAGCTCGCTGAATAAGCTCATTGCCGAGCCGGGCATGGCGTCGAACAGGCTGCGGTAAAGTTCGGCAGGCGACTGGCTGCGCTCTACGATGTAGAAGCCGGGCTCTTCAGCGGGCACAGGCTCAGGCTGGTAACGCTCTCTGGGCGGTGGATTTTCAAAGGTGTGCGCCGGTGGTGGCGGCGGCTTTGGACGTGGTGGATCGTTGCGGTTGCCACGCTCCAGCAGCCCAGGCATCGGAGTGGGTTCGCCTCTGGAGTCGGAGGTGAATTTGTTGCCGGTAGATTCGGCCATTGGTTGCCCCTCGTGTCGAGGGAGCGCAGCCTAGCAAGCGAGAGGTGGGGGATTACGGGCTTACGGGAAAATCGGATGAGTCCTACATTCTTCGCGGCGGTAGGAGCGCGCGGGTAAGCGCGCTCCTACAGGGTGATCTGCACCCCAAAAGTTGGACACCCATCTGACTTCTTGGGGTGTTTTTTCATGGGCAAGTACTCTACGCAGTTCAAAATCACAGCGGTCAAGGACTACATCGACGGCACCGAGGGATTTCGCAAGGTCGCCAAGCGACATGCCATCGATGTCAGCCTGCTTCGACGCTGGGTCGCCACCTATCAGGCGCTAGGCGCTGCTGGACTTCGTTCTCGAGGGCACCATTACAGCTCGGCATTCAAGCTCTCGGTCATCGAGTGTCGGCATGAACAGCAGCTCTCCCTACGAGCAGTCGCAGCCCGATTCGGCCTTGGTCATTCCACCTGTGTGGGCATTTGGGAAC